>CAZTRW010000011.1:0-36835 GCA_964616725.1 uncultured bacterium | reverse complement strand
CCTTCATTGAGTACATGAGAAGCCACTAAGGTGTGGTATTCTCCTTGCCGAAACCGCGTGAGAATGTTATGGCGCTCTTTAACGGGAGTTTGGTGAGTAATGGCTGGAATCAACAGGGCTTGAGAAATCTGATAAACGGTGGCATTATCTGCAGTAAAAATGAGAATTCGTTCTGGGTAATGTTGGGTGAGTAAATCTTGAAGAACGCGCAATTTACTATCGGTAGAAAGGGCGATCGCTCGTGCCTCTCGATGGGCTAACATGGCTTTACGCCCCTCTGGAGAACGACAACTCGCTCGCACAAAAGCGTGCCATCCTGGCAAAGAACCCAGAAAAATATTCGCCGATCGCAAAAACTGATTTCGTTGCTCAATTAATTCCTCATAGCGCTGCCGTTCCTGCTCAGATAATTTCACCTTAATTTGGATGATTTCATGGGGCGCTAATACGGCACCAGATAACTCTTCTACGGTTTTCTGATACACGGTTTCCCCTAGGAGCACCGCTAAATCTCGATGTCGTCCATCTGCCCGTTCTAAGGTGGCCGTTAATCCTAACCGATAAGGGGCGATCGCATACTCCGCAATTACCCGACTCCACTCGGTTGGTAAATGATGACACTCATCACAAATCAATAATCCATATCGAGATCCCAAGGACTCTGCATGAATCGTAGCACTATCATAAGTTGCCACCAACACCGGCGTGCGATCGCGCGATCCTCCCCCCAATAATCCCACCTCCACATCTGGAAACGCCGCTCGGAAATGGGCGTACCACTGATGCATTAAATCTAACGTTGGTACTACAACTAACGTGGTGCGAGGAGTCGCTTGCATCACTAACTGCGCCAAATAAGTCTTGCCTGCCGCTGTTGGTAACACCACCACCCCTTGACGTTGAGCATTCCGCCACGCTTGTAGGGCTTCCAATTGATGAGGGTAGGGAGTCATTTCCAGCGCGGGAGTAAACTTCACGGGATAAAACCCCTTTGCCTCATCCACAAACATAATTTCTTCTGCCCAAAAGGTTTCTACTAATCGTCGATAATGCATTCCCAGAATGCGAAATTTTTCGATGCGATCGTCCCAAACTGCGTAATCTATCCATGCTTTTCCCCGGGGAGGGGGATGCAATATCAATGTGCCGCGATCGTAAGTTAATTTGGGAATTGGAGCCATAGGAAACCCATTACCCTCGGAAAGCCCTACTCCACCGAGTCATCCGCCAAATCACTCCAAAACTGAGAGCGCCCCAAAATCCTTGTAAAAGTCCTAGGGGGCGATGACAGGCAGTTGCTAATGGGGTGCATAAGGGGGGGGAGTCGGTGAAGGAAAGGGCTGGTGCAGCGGGGGAAATCACAGGGTTTCGGAGTGCCTCCGACGGGAAAGGGGGTATGGCTTGAGCACGTCTGAGATTGGGTGGGCTGCTCGGATTCATCTGTAAAGATACTCCCAAAGCCAATAGGGCTAAGATTCCATACAGGCTGGCTAATCCCAAGGAACTCCACGAGAGACACCGGAGCCAATAGAGATGGGGACGGGATACATATCCTTCTTGGCGATAAAAGATTAAAATGAGACCGATTAATGGCATCCACACCTGATCGATCAATTTATGGGCTAACTCTAAGCGCCCTGGCACAGAAGACCAGTCTGCAGTCAGGAAATGCTCTAGGCTGTGTAAGAGTGTCAATAGCAGTAAGGCATATCCTCCCCATTGTAAGAGTTCATAAGAGCGTTCTTGGACTCGATGGGAAAGGTAGATGCCATCCCGTGAGTTGGGAAAGGTTTGTTTGCTAATGGGGGCTGAGGGAGGGGAGTCTGTTGGTAGGGTTTGATAGTGGTTTTGAAGTTCTGTGAGTAGGGCTTGGGTTTCGCTGTATTGGGAATGCTGGGAATGCTGGGAAAATAAATTGAGGGCGGCTTGATAGCTGGCGATCGCGATTTCACAGTTAATCTGAGGATTTCCCTCTCCCCAAGGGGCGATTAATTCTGCCCACCGACACAGGAGGTGGGCTAAATCAATGGCCACCTCAGGACGTGCTGTTTGAGCTTTGTGGGTTGTCCAGGTGGTCAGAGCTTCTGTAAATTGGCGATCGAGTAGAGCCTGGTTGGCTTGTAATAGATCGTAAATCCGTTGGCGATCGCCTTTACTGGTATGAATCAGTTTCAAAACCTGGCGCAAAAAAGATTGTCGTTTGTGAGAAAGGGGATCGGTACGCATCAAATTCAGTAGGGATTGGGTAGCCATTACTCTACTAAATACAGTCAAACTCCACAAATCATAGCAATCTCTGGCCAGAAATTCAGCCATTTTTCCTGGGGTCTCTTGCTCTGACCAACCCTGCCCGATTCAGAGGAGAAGTGCGCTAAAATCTAAGACGATCCTTTTGCTCGACCCCACCTTCGCTACTGATGATACAGCCTGGCTCTATCCCCACAGGGTTAACTGATTCCCAGGTGCGAGCACGTCGCCAATCTGGCTTACACAATCAAGTCAGTTTACCCACCAGTCGCTCCTATCAGCAAATTTGCCGCGAAAGTGTCTTTACGTTTATTAATGGAGTCTTTTTTGGGATTTTTCTGCTACTGGTTTCTCTCGGTCGCTACAGTGATGGAGTTATTGTGATTGCAGTGCTTTTTAGTGCTGTTACGATCAGTGTTTATCAGGAGGTGTGGGCCAAACGTAAGCTAGACCGAATTGCGCTGCTCACTCGCCCCCAATCGCTGGCGATCCGTAATGGCCAAGAATGCTGTGTCGATCCGGGGGAAATTGTAGTGGATGATGTGCTTCATTTAGTGCCTGGAGAACAAGTTATGGCGGATGGGGAGGTAATCGAAGGTGCGGTTGAGGTAGACGAATCTCTGGTGACTGGTGAGAGTGTGGCGATCACCAAATCTCCTGGCGATCGCCTCTGGTCAGGCACATTTTGTATCAGTGGTAATGCTTATTACCAAGCCCAACAAGTGGGTAATCAAACCTTAGCCTATCGCCTCACCTCTGGAGCTAGAGCCTTTCGCCAAGTCTATACCCCTCTGCAACAGCAAGTTAATCTGGTTATACGAGTGTTTATCTTAGTGGCTGGATTTCTCTGGATTTTAGTGGCGATCGCCTTTCTCAGTCGCACCGTCCCCCTCACTGATGCTGTACAAAAAGCAGCCGTAATCGCTGGATTAGTGCCCGCAGGTCTTTATCTTGCCATTACTCTCGCCTATGCGTTAGGAGCCGTGCGGATGCTTAACCAAAATGTGCTCATCCAACAAGCCAATGCTGTGGAATCCCTTAGTCATGTCAATACCCTGTGCTTAGATAAGACGGGAACCCTCACGGCTAACGAGATGGAAGTGTATCAGCTGGTGCCAATTACTGCCTCTTATGCAGAACTCCAGCAGATTTTAGGAGTCTATGCAGCCAGCGTCACCACGGGTAATGCAACCAGTGAGGCGATCGCTCGCTCTTATCGGTGTTCTCCCCAACCCTTAGCCGAGGAAGTTCCTTTTATCTCCAGTCGTCAATGGAGCGGATGTGTTTTTCACCAAGAGGCTCTCTCTCTCGTCGGCACCTATGTATTGGGTGCTCCAGAAGTGCTTAATCAGACTATATTCCTCCATGAATCTATTCAAAAGACGATTGGGGAGTGGACAGAACAAGGCTTTCGGACACTGCTTTTAGTCGGCAGTTCCGAGCCGATGGCTCTCCAGGATGCCCAGAACCCTCCTCAGATTCCTGCCACGTTGGCTCCCCTGGGATTGGTGATTTTGGGCGATCGCTTGCGTGAAGGAGTCGTAGACACCCTCAAACGCTTTCAGGCAGCAGGAGTGACGGTAAAAATTATTTCAGGAGATCACCCCCAAACGGTAAAGGCGATCGCCCGTCAAGTGGGATTAACCGGAGACCTCTCCACTTGCTCTGGCTCAGAATTAGCCCAAATCCACGAGCATCAATGGACTCAATGGGTACAGCAATACCACATTTTTGGTCGCATCACCCCAGAACAAAAGGCCCAGCTCATCAAAACACTGCGTGAGCAAGGAGTCTATGTCGCCATGATTGGGGATGGAGTCAATGATGTTTTATGCCTAAAACAAGCCAATTTAGGGATCGCCATGGAAAGCGGTAGCAAAGCGACTAAAGGCGTTGCCGATCTGATTTTATTACAAGATTCCTTTGCCTCACTTCCCTTTGCCTTACTAGAAGGGCAGCGAATTCAGAACGGTATTCAAGATGTATTAAAGCTGTTTATTGTGCGGATTTTTTCCTTTACCCTCCTGATTTTATCGACAGCCCAAGTGATGGGAACCTTTCCCTTTTTAAACAAACATAGTGCTGTGGTGACCGTAATTTCTGTAGGGTTACCAACCCTGAGTTTACCCCTTTGGGCAAAACCAGGCCCTGTGGAACCAGAAACTTCTTGGCGATCGCTGTTACACTTTGTTCTCCCCGCTACCCTCTCCTTAACCCTCGCCGGACTCATCGTTTATCTTGGCTATCTGATTACTACGGTATGGCAAGCCGTTGATGCCAGAGGCATGGTGGTATTAGATGATGCCCTATTAGCCACCCCCCGCAGCGCCTTAGTCACCCTCTTGGTGTGGGGAGGTTTGGGGTTAATGCTGTTTCTCAAACCCCCTACCCCCTTTTGGGTAGCCTGTGAACCCCTAAGTGGGGATTGGCGCTATACCTGGTTAGCCTTGGGTTTATTTATGGTGTATCTCCTGATTTTAGCCATTCCCCCTGTGCGATCATTTTTTGATCTGACTTTACTGGCAGGGCAGGATTATTTATTTATTATGGCGATCGCCCTACTGTGGATCTTCGGACTGCGCCTCACTTGGCAGCGCAAATGGTTAGACCGATTTTTAGGACTATCTCGCCCGATGAAAACATAAATATCAAAACACCCATTACCCAGCGCTGGGCACACTATCATTAGTAATTGAAAAAAGCATTTCTATTATCCCCCATTCCGGTGATCGACCACCCACTCCCTCCTTACCTTCTTGCCGCCGCAGAAATTAGACCCCTGCTTGGCTCAGTCTGGCTCGATGGAGGATTTTTAATCCTCCTATTAGTCCTTTCTGCCTGTTTTTCTGGTTCCGAAACCGCCATTACTGCCCTAGATAACTTCAAACTCCGTGCCCTCATTAAGGAGCAGGGAGACCCCCAAGGGATTTTTCGCCTCGTGTTGGAACAGCGCAGCCGATTTATCACTACCTTGTTAGTGGGGAATAACTTAGTCAATAATTTCTCGGCCGTACTGACCAGTAACCTCTTTGCCTTATGGTTAGGCAATGCTGGTTTAGGGATTGCTACCGCCTTGATCACGGTTCTCGTACTTGTATTTGGAGAAATTACTCCTAAATCAGTAGCAATAAATAATGTCTATCCCCTATTTAAGGTAGTAGTTCAGCCCATTTATTGGCTATCCCGTATATTGTCAGTCTTTGGTATTATTGATTTTTTTGAATGGATTGCCCAGAGCACGATTCGCTTGTTTCAGCCCAATTTTACTCCCGAGGAAACATCGGTTCAAGATTTACAACTGATGATTGAAATTCTCGGTGGTAAGGGTAAGTTAGATTTGTATAAACATCAGTTGCTCAATAAGGCATTGATGCTCGATGAATTAACGGCCAAGGATGTGGTTAAACCTCGGATTGATATGCGGACAATTTCCCACCAAGCCACCTTGCAAGAGTTGGTGACCCTTTGTCTGGAAACGGGATTTTCTAGGATTCCGGTGCAGGAAGAGTCAAAAGATCAGATTGTCGGTGTGGTTCACTTAAAACGAGCACTGCAAGTGCTGAAAAGCTTGCCTCCAGGGGAACGGAATTCCGTCTTGGTGACAGCAGGTATGGATGCTCCTGTTTATGTACCGGAAGTTAAGGGTGTAGCGGATTTGCTCAAGGAAATGCTGCAAAGTCGTATTCATTTGGCGATCGTGGTCGATGAGTACGGAGGAACGGTAGGATTAGTGACTTTAGAAGATGTGTTGGAAGAGTTAGTCGGTGAAATTTATGATGAAAGTGACTTTCCGAGTCGCTCTCTTCATCCGAGACGTACAGGAAAATTACCCATCCGCGATCGCCGCTGGATTCCTGGACTGCCTGGGAGACCAAAATCATCCCCCAAATCCCCATCCCGTCAGGATCTCCCAGAAAAATAACCAAAGCCTTGTATTTTTTCCTGAGATTGTGTTATACTAAGAAGTCGGTAAAGGTAAGGGTCGATGCCCGAGTGGTTAATGGGGGCGGACTGTAAATCCGCTGGCACTGCCTACGCTGGTTCAAATCCAGCTCGGCCCACCACCTAATTTACATAATCATTGCCCGTGTAGCTCAGTGGTAGAGCACACCCTTGGTAAGGGTGAGGTCACGAGTTCAATCCTCGTCACGGGCTTGTTTCACTCGTTCCCTAAGAATTTGATATTAGAAGGGTTTTTGATCATCCAAATTTCGATTCACCCTCCCAGTCCCTATGTCACTACTCATCTGCGAGATTTATTACCCAGCTGGCAGGGAGAGACGATATCGGTTATTCTAGTTTTGCAGCAGGCTCAGATATCTCTGATGGAGGTTTCCTTTGAAGTGGAACAAGAAAAAGCGAGACTCTGGGACAACTTAATCCGGTTTTCGGAAAAGCTGGCAGATAAATTAGAGGATCAGGGCTATTTTACGGACTACTTTGATCCGGCGACAGGCTATCCTAGGCGATCGCGATCGGGTATCCTATCCCATAACGATGTCGCAGCCGTCCACCATGCCCTAGGCTACAACCTTCACAGAGGAAAATGCACCAGCCTCATTCACCCTCTTTGGGGAACCGCCGTCTATCCTGGTGTAGTCATATCTGCCGCTCCTGTAGAGGTGATACATCAAACCCTAAACCATCTAAGTTAATCCTTGCTTTGCTCTCAATAGTTATGCCAGACGGAATGAACAGAACCCTCAAAGACACACTCAGACCCTATTAGTACGCTTACAACCGCGCCCTCATTCCTTTGAAGCAGTGGGCAGAAAAACTATTATCTGGTAAACTAATTCGTAATATACTTATGGAAGTAGGTCATGGCCAATGGCGTGAGGCTGTATCAGTTTTAAGGAGTTTTGGGTATTCCATTAGTTTAATTAGTAAAAATGGTAACTTAGAACCTTTTGATGAGGAGAAAGTGGAAGGTTGGTCTAATATCCTTGCTCAAGTTAGCACTTAAGCAGGTTTTGAATTAGAGAAGCATAAACGTTAGCCAACCGTTCTGCAATGGCTGGCCAAGAATAGGACTGTTTAACTAAAGTTTGAGAATTCTGACTAAGTTTTTGCTTCTCTGATGCCAGTAACTGACTAATTGCACCGCCCACAGATTCTACATTTCCTTCGACAATTAATCCTGCATGAGCTTGCTCAATCTCCGGGGCAATTTGTACTTCTGGGGTGATAATCACGGGTAAACCAGCAGCCATAGCTTCGACTACGGCAATACCGAAGTTTTCGGAAAAGGAAGGAAGGACAAAAATATCTGATCCTTGCAGAACTAAATCTTTATCTTGTCCTGTGACAAAGCCGGTAAATCGGGTGCAATAGTGTAAGTCTAACTGATAGATTAACTGTTTTAGTTCCTCAATATATTCAGAATCTCCAGAACCGGCAAGGAGGAGATAAATATTAGGAGGCTCAGATTTAACTAGATGGAGTGCTTCGATTAATAGATCAGGGCGCTTTTTATAATGGAGGCGCGAGAGAAATAAGATAATCGGTGCGTCTAAAGGAATATCATATTTTGCCCGCAGTTTGGCTTTAGCATCAGGCTGGATTTCTGGAATATCTACGCCTAGGGGAATGGTGACGGTAGGAGCAGTAATACCATAATTGCGAACATCTAACGCTTCTCCTTCGGAGGTACAATGGATGGCGGCGGCTTGATTGAGGGTACGCCGTTCAATGAGAAGGCTATAGAGTTGTTTTTTACGGCGGCTTTGAGCTAAAGCCCAAGGGGCAAGTTGGCCGATGGTACGGCGAATGTAGGGGATTTTGTGGTGTTTGGCAATAACGGCGGCGCAAGTGGAGGCGTAGGAAAAGAGATAATGGGTATGGATGAGATCGTAGTTTCGGGTATGTGTCCATAACCATTGGGTGAGAGGCCAAGAAAAGAGAAAGCCTCGATCTTGAGTGAAGCTTGAACCGGATGAATTTTGGGTAGGGAAAAAATAAACGGGAACGCCCTGATAGTCTGTCCGTTCTCCCAATGGAACATCTAGGGGTTGTTCTGCTGCTCCGTTATCATTGGTGGTGGCAATTTCGGCGTTGATTCCCTGTTTCTGTAAGGCTTTGACCATGTTGATGACGGCGTAACTAGGGCCGCCACGCAAGGGGGAGACGCTGGGAATGACATGGAGAATGTTTAGGGGTTTGCTGTTCACGGGAGGGAAATACCAAGATTTTGTAACCACTTCTGAAGAATAACGAGACTCCAACGACGATACCAGGGGGTGAGGGAGAGTTGAGGAAGGGGGGTGAGTTGAAAGAGTGAGTCCCATTCGGGATCGTTGAGCCAGCGATCAAAGGGGAAGAGGAAGCATTGTTTGGGTTTATTAATTACCCAATCGGGAAGTTCAGGAACAGCATCTACCAAAAGTTGTTTTCCTTGGGCAAGTCGGAGGGTATGGGGAATGGTATTAATCGACTCTAAAATAACTCGATCTAGGAAGGGTACGCGGACTTCTAATCCCCAGGCCATGCTCATGACATCGCTATCCCGTAGAAGTTGATTTCTCATATAGCGGTTGATTTCTAAGAAACTGATTTCATCTTCGAGGGAAGGAAAGGAAGGAATTTCTGGAGCGTTTCTCAGCGCAGGAAGGGAAGCTTGGGGGCAGAAATGGTTGAGGATTTTTAGGCTTTCTGGATGGGTGAAGATGCCGCGATAACTGAGATAGGCGTTGAAGGTATTGGGGGGATGTTGGAGAAAGTCACCCAGGCGTTGGAGTTTGGGATTTTTTGTCCATTGACTGAGGGTTTTTCCGAAGTTGAGAGTTTGGAGGAACTGGAGTCGTTTTCCCCAGGTTACCATTTTGGGGATTTGTTGGAAGGAGCTGTAACCGCCAAAGAGTTCATCGCCACCGAGTCCAGATAGGGCGACTTTGATACCATCCTCTCTGGCAATTTTGGAGACACAATAGGTGTTAAAGCCGTCGATGCTGGGTTGATCGATCGCCTCTATAAACTGATTCATCAGTGCTCTGGCTACAGTTGCCGTCAGTATATATTCAGTATGGTCGGTTTCAAAGGTTTGGGCAATCTGTTTGGCGATCGGGCCTTCATTCCATGGCGTTTCTTCAAAAGCAATAGAATAGGTGCGTAGTTCACCCGGTTGGGTTTTTCGAGCCAACGCCAGCAAGGAAGTGGAGTCAATCCCACCACTCAGGAATACTCCTACAGGCACATCGCTGACAAAGTGATATTTGATGGAGTCGATCAGCGCTTGGCGCACTTGTTGTTTGGCTTCTGTGGGGGTAATGGGTTGGGGATTAAACTGGATTTGCCAATAGCGTTGTTCGGTTATTTGTCCGGTTTTCCAGTACAGCCAATGACCGGCGGGCAGAGCATAGATATCTTGGATTAAAGTATCCGGTTCAGCAACAGAGCCACTAATGAGATAAGTATAAAGCCCTTTAGGGTTCAGAGTTTTCGAGGGTAAACCGGAAGCAAGGAGAGTTCGCAGTTCCGAGGCAAACAGGAGAGTCGATCGCGATCGCCAATAGTATAGGGGTTTAATGCCAAGGGGATCACGGGCAAGAAAGGCTGTTTTTTCTTGGTCATCCCAAATGGCAAAGGCGAACATTCCCCGCAGATAACTGACACAGTTAGTCCCATATTTTTCATAGAGTTTGAGGATTACTTCCGTATCAGTTTGAGAGTGGAAGGTTTCTCCTTGGGTGATCAGGGTTTCCCGGAGTTCCCGAAAGTTGTAGATTTCGCCGTTAAAAGTGATCCAGTAGCGCCCATTGCCAGTGGACATGGGTTGATGGCCGGCGGGGCTGAGGTCGAGAATGGAGAGGCGAGTATGGGCTAAACCGGCATCGCTGCCGGATACATAAATGCCTTGATCATCCGGACCTCGATGTTTGAGGGCATTCTGCATTTTTTCCACCACCGATTTGAGGCGATCTGGGTCTGTGTAACCGATACAACCGGCAATTCCACACATAATATTTTAATCAACTCCTGTTGGGTGTTTTTCCTGCCAAAATTCGGATAGATGCTGGTTGAGGGTCTGTTTGAAGCTCTCAAATCCATAAATTTCGATAACTTTTTGCCGTAGTGCTTGGGGCTGATACATTAAAGAATTGGGATAGTTCTTTTGCAAAATTTGAATTAAGGTTTGAGCGATTTCGTCGAGGTTGTCTGGATCAACTAATGCGCCGAGTTCTCCGTGACAGAGGGCATCTCTGGCTCCATCTTGGTTTCCACCTAGGGTGGGTTTGCCACAGGCTAGGGCTTCTAGGTAAACGATCCCAAATCCTTCTGCTTTGCTGGGCATGGCGAAGACATCACATAGATTATAGTGGTCACAGAGTTCGATATCAGGAATAAATCCGGTTAAGGTGACATGGTTAGTGAGGTTGAGGGCTTGGATCATCTTTTGAATTCTGGTGGTGTCTTCCCCTTTGCCGACGATGAGGTAGTGGAGAGTGGGAAAGTGGGGGAGGAGTTTGGGTAGGGCTTGGAGGAGGAGATCGTAGCCTTTGTATTGTTCCTTAAGATCGAGACGGGCAACGGTGAGAATGATGGGCTGTTCTGGGGAGAGGTGATATTGTTCTAGGAGATAGGTGGGTTTCGGGGCGATTTGGAAGCGGTTTTGGTCGAAGGTGTTGGGAAGGACTTTGATTTGAGCCGGGTTGAGGTTTTGTTCTTGGAGGAGGCGATCGCGGGTATAATGGCTGACGGCGAGGATGCGATCAGCGTTTTGGAGGGCGATCTTGAGGTTGGGGCGATCGATATTCCAAACTTCTATACCGTGGGCAATAATCCAGTAGGGCGTTCGGGTGAGGCGTTTGAGGAGAAAGGCGGCGATCGCAAAGTTAGCATGAGTGGTGATAATGAGATTAGGGCGATCGCGTAGACCATAAGCTAACAAGATAAAAGCAAAATGGACCGTTTGTAGTGCTTTCGGCCAATCACCAGATGTATAAAACTTTGTGGATTTAAGATCCGTAATCAGAGGTAAACGGCGATCAAGTTTGCTAAAAATCCGATAGTGATACTGAGGATAGAGTTTTTGTAAAGCAGACACGAAAAAACTTGAATAGGCTTGAATTCCCCCCTTATTTCCAGATAAATTGGGTATCCATAAGTGAAATTTTAACTCTTGTAGAAACCTCGCCATTGATTTTCTCATTACTTGAATCGAGTATTATTTTCCATCAAGTCAATAACTTTATTCGCCAACTTCTGCCGATATTGAAACCAGGTGAGTTCTTCTGCCTTTTCCCTCGCTGCTTGTCCCATCTCAGCTAATTCTAGAGGATGGTGGTAGCACCAGTCCAATTTTTCTTGAATGGCTTCACTATCCCGAATGGGGACAAGGAATCCTTCCACTCCATCTCTAATGATATCAGGGCCCGCCGTATTCGGTGTAGCAATCACAGGGATACCACACGCCATGGCTTCAAGTAAAACTAAACCAAATCCCTCAACTAAGGAGGGAAATACAAATACACTCGCAGAACTATAATATTGGTTCAGAGAATAGTGAGGAACAGGGGGGACATATCGAAAAATATCTTGGTATTGATCCAGCCAGCCCGAAGGAAATTCATTAATCCCGATTAAGCATAATTCGGCATCAGGAAGATTTAAGTTTTTCCAAGCCTTTAAAAGATAGTGAATCCCTTTTCGAGGTTCTACCCTACCCACATAGAGGGCGCGGAAACGAGTATCTTGTTTAGGTTGGGGATAAAAATAATCTAGGGGAGCGCCATAAGGAATAACAGTAATTTTTTCTGGACTAACACCGAAATTGAGTAGGGATTGACGGGTAATAGAAGAAGCCACAAAAATATGGTCAGCCAGTTCAATTTCTTGCTCTTTACGTCTCAGCTTCCATTCCGGTTCTTTAGCCGCTTGCAAAGATGGAGCAAGATCCGGAAAACGTTCAGCTTCTTCTGCTTGAATCTGGCGACTCATTTGATAAAATAGGATCGGCAGATCATAGAAGCATAAAATCTGCTTTTCCTTGGCCGCAGCAAAGGTATCTGCTGCACCATCTTCGTAGGCATAAACAGCATCAATTCCATCAAGATGAGATTGAGAAACATGGCGATCAATTCCTGTATAAATCCAATCAGTCAATCGCTGATTATTGCTCCCTAAACGACGAGGTAAACCACTGCGAACTAGGGCAACCCGGAGAATTTCTCGCCAAGGATGGGAGTGGATGCGCACTCCTTCTGGAGGAATCCAGGTGCGTCTTCCTAATTCTTGAGTAATAGCTGTAGGGAGGTGATTAACAAAGTTTCCCATAGGGGAGTGAGGATTATAGGCAATGGTAGTAATGATTTCATGCAAAAATCCTGCTTCTGCCAGAGCTAAAGCTGCTTCACGAGAATTGGGATTACCTGTAGGATGAATCAGGGATATACGGCGTGTCATCATAATACTGGAGAATTTGATACTGTTGTTGCCAATTTTCCACTTTTTCTAGGTAAGGCAAAAGATAAAGGAATCCTGTCAAGAACCAGTAATAAACATTGTAAGTGATGTGAAAAACGTGCTGATTGGGAAACCAAATTCCTTGAATCAGAAACGCAATCAAAGCTAAGTTTCTCAAGAAAGGTCGTTTCAACTTCCAGTATAGGGTAAATAGTCCAATCAGGATGGTTATTTTTAAGGCATACCAAAAGAGAAAGCCAATAGGGCCAATTTCTAGTAAGACTCTTCCCATTTCTGATTCAAATCCCACCGGAATGATTTCTCCAGTCGGTAAATTCAGTAAATTTCTTAAGACTGGGGTGGCTTGGTGGGTAGCACCTATCCCAAACCCATCAAAGTGCTTAAATTGCAAGTTGTTAATAGGTTCAATGATAAAGAGAAGTAGCCGTATTCTGAGGTCAGAGGTTAATAAGATCCGATCTAAGATGGTATCAACTTGGGAAGAAAATAAGATAGGAGCAACTCCTATCATCAGCAATGTGGGTGGCATAATCCATTTGAGGATGCGCCATACTCTATGAAACTGCCCGATGCTTTTAATCATAAAGTAGCCCATGAAGAGTAATCCGCCAGCAAATATAATGGTACGAGAACCTGTCATGAAAGAATTGATGATGGCGAGTACACCACTAAAGATTAAAATTTGACTCTGTTTTGGTTTTAGTTTTTCTTCTAAAAAGACTAGGAGGAGTGCGAGATTGAGTAACAAATAGGGAATATAGGTGTTAACATAGGAAAAAGCGCCGGTAATTCTGACGTTCCCAGAAGCACCAAACAGCGCTGTGGAACCGCCTACTTGTTCTAATCCTGAAGCGTAAGAGTTGAGAGGACTAGAGGGGGGACTAATAAATTGGATAATGCCTAAAATTCCTACAGGGATGAAGAGGGTGAGTTGGGTTCTTAAAAAGTCTTTGAGGTGTTGTTCTGAGGGAAATAAATCGGGAAACATCCAGATTATGGGAATGTAATAAAAGTAGTTTTTTAGTCCCCAAATGCCAATAATGGGAGAGCCTAGACTGGGATTAAAGCCTTGAAATATTCCCCAAGCTAGGGATAATAACAGAAAGATATTAAAGAAGTCTATTTTAAATTTGGGGAGGTTTCTTTTCCCTAGACCGTAGTATTGGAAATAAGCGCCAAATAGAACGATGTCTTTGAGGAAGTAAATCAGTTCGCTGGCTTGGGGTAAAATCCATTTTCTGAGGACTCCTTCGAGGACCACGAGTAGTAGCAGGGATTTAACGGAGCGCCGCCAATCGAGGCAAGAAAGATAGAAGATAATGCTAACAGCAATTAGGGCAAGTATTGGTTTCATAAAAGAATTCAGCGATCAAGTAATGTCACTTTTTCTACTGCTTGAACTAAGCCTTCTACATTTTCGCGGGGAGACCAGGTTTCCATGCGAGTTTTTGCGGCTGCACCTATGGCTCGAAGTTGTTCGGGTTGGCTGAAAATCTGCTTGAAAATAGTTGTTAAGGCACCAATGTTACCACAGGGGTAGGTGAAGCCTGTTTTTCCTTCTTCAACGAGATCGTAGCCTGCGCCGATGCGATCGCTCACTACTACGGGTATACCACAAATCATGGCTTCGTTAACGGGTAATCCGTAGGGTTCGTATTCAGAGGAGAACGCAAGGACATCGCTGGAGGCGTAGACTTCAGGGAGGTGAGAGTATTTAACCAAACCGAGAAAGCGTACTTTGTCTTGAATTCCGAGTTGTTGAGTTTGAGTTTTCAAGTCATCTGCTAAGGGGCCATCTCCTACCATGATTAAATAACTATTGGGAGTTTGGGCGGCAGCGAAGGCTTGGATTACATCTTGAGGTCGTTTTCGGGCGATAAATTTGGCACAGAAGACGACTACGGTTGCGTCTTCGGGGATGTGCCATTGCGATCGCATTTTCTGACGATCGCAATTTCTGGCTGTTTCGGCAATCACATCATTATCCACCACATAGGGAGTAATAAAAATGCGGTCTTCAGGAACACCTAATGAGTGAATAAATCGCTTGGATGCTGTAGAAAGGACAAGCACGGCATCGGCAATTTGATTATAGAGATAGGGTAAAACTTTTTTCTTAATCGGGATTTTCCAGTTGCCGCCAGAGATGGGTTCGATATAGGTGGCATCGGTAGAGAGAATCAGAGGTTTGTTAGCGAGTTTTGCCGCAGCGATCGCCATCCAAAACGTGACATAATTATGACCGTAAACGACACAGCAATCAAATTCTTTGACTAATTTAACTAGACCTGGGTTAATGAGGCCAAAAGCTCGGTCTAAATTGGGGACAGGGGATCGGTTGGGAATGTAAACCCAAGGATAACCTTCTAAGAGGGGAATATCAAAAACAGACTTAGTAATATACTCAGGGTTATTTTGTAGGGAATCACTATGTAATTTTTCTTCGGGTAAAGTGCAGTAAGCCACCAAAATATCTAACTTAGGGTGTTTAGCCATTAAGCGTAGGGATGCAGGATTTTGAATGGGTTGAGAAGAAACCAACAACACCCGTTTTTTCTCTGAAGTCATGGTTTTAAGGTTTCCATAAAACGCTGGGCAATGACATCCCAACTAAAATGGTTTTGGTAAACTTGGAGACTCCGTTGATGGAGGTCTAGCCATAGTTTGTCATCTTGAAGCACTTGTGTCAATGCAGAGCCTAAACCTTGATGATCGCCTTGAGGGACTAGCAAAACTCCCGCTTCAGGAATAGGAGGAGCGGTTTCTGTACCTTGATAGGCAACAATAGGAAGTCCACAGCTTAATCCGGCGATCGCCGTGGTTTTTCGAGAGCAAATTTCACCCCGTACAAACAACATTACATCGGCTTCCATAAGCGCTTGAGTAATTTCTTGTGGTTCTAGTAACCCTAGTACGGAAATCTCCACATTAGTATCCTTTAACGCTTCTTTCAATTTAGGTTCAGCTTCTTTTGAGCCTCTTCCTAGAGTCACTAGACGCAATGAATCAATGTGTTGAGCAGTTTGGGAAATCGCAGTGGCGATCGCCTCTACTTCATCCCTCGTAATGTCTACACTAGTCATCCCAAATACCACGACCGTTTTTGTATTCCTTTGAGAAGATTCTTCCTTAGACTTCACTGCCATTAAGCCAGGTTCCGGCATATTGGAACCGACAGGAATAAATGTTGCCTGACATGAGGCAATGGGGAGCCAGGTTAATCGCTCTAGATTGACATTAAATATTGAGCGATCAGCTAATTTCATGGCTGTGTGAATTGTCCACAGTTGTATCCACCGCCGGATTTTATATTTTAGTTTTTCTCCAGGATAACCCTGGACTTCATGAAACATAATCGCAGTTTTCACGCCTCTGATTTTGAGCAAGCCCACCACCACCACGAACATTAAAGGTAGTGCTAAAGTTGACCAAGCTGATGCGGTAAATTGAGCAATCACCCAGCGATCGCTCCATTTCTCACTTTCTACCCACAGCCATTGTAGCGCTTTGAACCATCCCCATTCACGCCACGGCATGGGGAGGCGATCGCACTCAACTCCATGTTGAATCAAACTTTTCTCTAGCTTTTCCGTGTAGTCAAATACGCCATCAGCCAGAGCTTGTTGCTGCCCAAGTAGGATGATGATTGAGGGATTCTGGCGATCGCTCTGATTATCCATGACGCGAAAGTTTATATTTTAAGTTTCTCAGTCCATTAATCATTGGAGTGGGTAAAGTCCGATTCAGAACATTATAAGTCTGAATCAGTTTCAACAGATCGGGATCTTGGCTAAAGTTTTGCCATAAATATTTCCAAATATCTATAATATCATTAACCGTCTTTTCTCCAAGCTGCTCTTTAATAGCAGCGATAGACACTTTCGTTTTCAAGGTATACAAGGCAATAATTTCTGGATCAAACGCTTCTGCTTCTAACGTCTGTAACACTGCTGCCATGCTAGATTGACTCCGTTTTAGTTTGGCGATCGCTTTTTTTGATTGAGATTCACCCACAGAAAAATTATTTCCATGAATCCGCCAAATAGATAGAGGTTCATCAATGAAATAGCAATATTTATCCTGGAGAGCAAACAAAACCAAATGCTCATCAATGTACATATCTACAGCTTGAGGAATCGACATTTGTTTCGCTATTTCAGTACGAGTTGCAAAAGTTGAACCTCCACCAAATAAAATTTGATGTCGATAAAAATATCTCAGTAATTCTTTTCCACTCAGTTTTGTATTCTTCATCCAGTCTGGAATCGGCTCAATCTCGTTAGTATCATTATTGACATTCCAGTAAATAGCAGGATGTGATACATGAACAAGATCGGGATCAGATTCAAAGCAATCTACTACTTTTTCCAGTTTTTTGGGTAAAAACAAATCATCGGCATCTAAGTTAAATAAATACTTTCCAGTAGCGCGATCGATACCTACCTTAGTTGCTTTGGCTTTACCACAATTTTTTTGTTGAATATAAATGATATCATCTTTATAAGCGCTGATTTTATCTGCTGTGTTATCAGTAGAACCATCATCAACTACAACAATTTCCAACTCGTCTTTAGACAAACTAGATGAGAAAACACTATCAATAGCTTCACCAATAAACCGACCATAATTATAGGTCGGGATCACAATGCTGACTAAAGGAGAGATTTTCATTATTTTATTTTATATCTGAGAACAAAGTTCTAGGAATTGTTTAGCTCTTTCTATAGTTGTATTTTGATTTATCCATTCATAAGTCTTCTTTTGTAACTGAACATATTCATCAAGTGTTAGAGCTGCTATTTTCTCTTTTAATTGATCATAGTTATGGTAAGTGATACTATTAGATTCATTCAGTCCATGAGGAGCGCAACTTTCTGGTTTTAAATCCAAGTCTCGAAAACACAATACACATCCCTGAGCAGCCATTTCATAGTGTGGCATACAATCCCATCCCGCTCGTTTTGTCGTAATTCCAAAACGAGATTCTCTTAAGTCCTGATAATATTCGCTTTCACTGGTAAATGAATATTGCTCAGATGCATTAGAAACAAAACTGGCGACTTCGCCATCGACAATATGAGTTGGGAAATCTTTTATTTTGTCGTCAACTTGACCGTACCACACTTTTTCCTGTGGTATGGAGAAACTAATAGGGATACTATTTTTAGGGATTGTTTTGCAGAGATTTAAAAATTGGCGAGGTAGATACTTGTCTAATGAATAAGTGTATACTCCACCATAAAGTTCACGCTTAAAATATTTGTACTTATTAAATCTTCTCAATAGAAATATGGATAAAAATAAACTAAACGGCTGCTTTTGTAACCTATATTTCATATTAACATAAGGAAAAAAAGCAGGAATATCATATCCATCTAAGATTACCATTTTCCTCGGATCGAGAACTGATGATAATTCATAAGCTAACCAAGCTAGACTCCAAATATCGGCAATAATAACTAAATCGTACTTTGGTAAAATAAATTCAGATCTCCAGAAAAATCTTTCCTCTTTAAGGCTCTCTATTTCATCAAGCAATCCATAGAGCGTAAAACCATAACCCCGTAGCTTAGATTTAACTCCTAGTGTGAGTGGAGAATACATACTATCATACCGGGGAAAATCAACACAATTTTCTCCTAAAAGTTGACGCAACCCATGAAATAAGCTTTCCGCTAAATAATCTGGTTGATTAGTATGTAGAAATAACACCTTCATAATTCAGATTTTCAATTCACTTGGATTTATATAGTCTTCATATTTCATATCAGAACACAATTGAGTTATGAAAAGTATTTAGTTTTTACGGTTACGACAAAGCAATACAAATTGCCAGCCCCAAAAACCAGGATTTTTTTTAGCAGCTACACGATCCAACCATAAACTCTTTTGGGGAAAATATTGGCGGATTCCTGGCAAGGGAACAAAACCATTAGATTCAGACTCTAATATTCTATATCCATTATCTTCTAGTAATTGATGAGCCGTCTGCCAATCAAAAAAACGAAAGTGAGTTCTATCCATAAGCCCATCATCAGCATATCGAAAATGACCTTTGATAAATTCCAAGCGTTGCTTCCAAAACAATATATTGGGGAGAGCAACAATTAATACTCCGCCAGATTTAATATTGGGTTTAATTTGCTGAAGCAACTGCTGGGGCTGATAGAGATGCTCTAACACATGACAGCAAATAATACAATCAAACTCTCCAACTTCATTACTCGGAAATGGTTCTAGGTTAAGATCGTGGAGTATCACTCTATCCAACCACTGAGAGCCAGTAGTAACCTCTGATTGATTATTAGTGATACCAATAATCTCACAATCCATAATCTGTTTGATTTGTTTCCCTATAGTGCCAGCACCGCAGCCAATATCTAGGATTCTTTGTGCTGTTTTGGGAACTCTTGACATTACAGGAATATTATAAATAATCTGTCCATCAATAACTTGATTAATTGAGTTTATCATAATAGCTACTTAACGTTATTAAACAATTGATCAAGAAGAGAACCTCGTTCTAGTCTAAATAATCTTCTCGTACGCCCCTTGCTTGAATAAAGTGGCATACTCAATCCCCAATTTCCAGGTTTGCCAAAAGTCTGATAACCTAAAATTATGATCTTTAATATTCAGCGATGTTAGCATAGCTAAATACAAAAAATAGCTTAAGCATTGTATTTGGGCTAAAATCTGAGGACGGTAACAACTATAGGCTAAATAAGATAGAAGAAAAGCTCCTTGGTAGTAAATAATTTTGTGCTTTTCTATTCGTTCCTCAACTGTACCATGACTCAGATGAATCACATAAGTATCTGGACAGTAGCGAATTCGATATCCTAACGCTTTCAATCTAGGGCCAAACTCTAAATCGCAAACATATCCAAATGCTTCTAAAAAACGATGAGTATCGAAAATCTTTCTGGGGATAATTGCCGAACCTCCACTAATCGCAAAACAGTCATCAAAATTAGTAATGGGTTTATGAAAACCTCGTGGTTGAATTTCTCCGGGAAGATGCAAATGGGATTGGGGATTGGGATATTCATAATATTCCCCTAAAATCCAAACACTTTCAGAGTCAGATTTAACAGTATCATCAATAATCTTAAAGTGGTTTTCGGGAAAAATATGATCGTCGTTGACAATTCTAACATGAGTTCCTTGACAGGCTAAGGCTGCATTATTTAAATTAGCCTGTAAACCTCGACGTGGCCCTTTAATATACCGGCAATTCCACTTCAGAGCAACAGCTTCATTTTGGGGAGCAATTTCTGGAGTTGAATCATCCGAAACAATGATCTCATAAGGCTGACAGCTTTGAGAGCGAATACTTTCCAAGCACCGATTGAGGTAATCCGGAAGATTACAGGTAACGAGGGCAATACTAATAGTAACTTCTTCGGGACTGTGCATAATTTAGTCTCCTTTTAATTTTGACCATTTTTTGCCCGAAACTCCCCTGCTTTACCATCTGGAAATGGCAACCATTGTTCTATGGTAAATCCCTTTTGTTTAAGTAACTCCAGTCCATACTTAGGATTCCCTTGTTCACAAGTATGAAATTCACCAACAACATGCTGAACACAGTGAAATCTAGGAGATTGAATAATTTCATATTCCGATCCTTCGCAATCAAGCTTCAGCAGTTCTATTGTTCCACCCATTTGATCAACAACCTCCTCGAAAGAGATCATATCACAGATTTGAGATGAATTGAGGGAATTGCTACTGTTCTTAGCGACATAACAGGCGGTTAAATCTCCTTCAACACTTAAATGAACCTTACCACTCTGTTGACCAACAGCATAAGGATAGACTTGAACATTGAAAGAATCAACATTCTTCTTCAAGTTGGCAAATGTTTGACTACAAGGTTCATAGGCAAGAATTTTGGCTTGTGGAAATAGGGTAGCTGCATGGATGGAAAAAATGCCGATATTTGCTCCAATATCTACGATATTCTTTAGATTCTGAAATTTTTTCAGCCCGTAGGTATCATTGAGAACTATACCGATGAGCATTACTAAAGCATCTGGCCCAGAGATGTTGACTTTATGTCTGTTAATATGGTAGTTACAAGTATAGGGGACTTGGTTAGCTCTATAGTAACGTCTAGTCAATTGACTAACCGCATAAGCTGTTTTTATTCTTTGAAGTATTGAAGCGCCCATAATATTCTCCTAATTTAAGTGGGTATAGTATTCAGAATAAAGCTCTATTTGTTCTGCGGCAATTTTTCGCCAAGAAAATCTTTTGCTTACTTCTAAACATTGTTGAGATAATTTTTCGTAGTTACCTGGCTCAAGTGTCAGTATGCTCACTAATTTTTCTACAAAAGCATCAATATCACCTACTGGAACCATGAGAGCAGGATCTAGATGCTTTAGCATTTCGCGAGGTCCAGGAATATCATAGGCTACTGTAGGTAAACCGCAAGCTATTTTTTCTAGCACCGCAAACCCAAATCCCTCCATGTAACTGGGAAATGCGCCAACTGTAGCCCCAGACAAAAGTGATGGCAGTTCCTCGCTATCATACTTAGGAATAATTTCTATCCAATCCGAAGGGGGTAAGTTTAGATCCTGCAAAACTTCTTCAGCACTTAAACCTGTTCCCAGAAACTTAAATTTTACGTCTGGTATTTTCGCTCTAGTCTGATGTACTATTTCTGCCCAATCTCTAGATCCTTTACGTTGCATCCAATATCCAATAAAGGCTACTTGTTTGTTGTTGAGGCGAGTGCTGGTTGATTGGATTGCTTGAGTAAATAACTGTTGTCGTTTTTCTGATAATCCGAAGGGAAAGGTGGTACATTTATCACCGAGACCCCAATGTTCTTGGATATAAATCTTTTCGTCTTCATTGGGAAGATTGATTAAGTCACAAGTCTCTAAGCTGCGAAGGTAGTAAGGACTTTCTCTTTTTTGTCGCCAAGAGCGCAGGGTATTAGCAATTGGATTGCCTTTTTTTATCTGGGGCCATTTCTGTTGTTCGAGCCTAGAATATTCTTCACAAAAAGCGTATAATCCCACTGATCGCGCCACGAGCAATCCTTTAAAGTTTAATTCTTCTTTAGTGAAGGGTAAATTTCCTTGATGAGCATCGATAATATCAAAGCGATCGCCATTCGCTAGAACGAACTCCCTAGCTTTACTTGAGAAGCTAGGACGAGTGAATTGAGACCATCGTGAGAATTGAGCATTAGGAAACGCATCATTAATATCAAATTTTTCCACATGATGACCCATTTTCTGGAATTCATCGGCTAACTCTAGCTGAACTCTTGGCCCTCCTAGATTACGATCCCAAGGCATATGAAGTATCATTAAAATTCTCAGGGATTGCTTCATAGGGAATTGGTAATACCTTGGTAAAGTTCTAAGTGTTTTTTCACGACTATTGACCAACTAAAGTTATTTTCAATCCATTCTAGACACTGATCTCGATACTGTCGATAGTCTTGGGGCGATAATTGGGTAAAGTGCCGCAGAGCATCAGCGATCGCCTCCCCAGAATTCTGCTTTACAATTAATCCTGTCTTACCATCATGCACAAACTCGTGCATAGCCCCTGCATCTGTACATATCACGGGTGTACCACACCCTTGAGATTCCAACAGCGTAAAACCCATTAATTCCGGAACAGCAGTATAATCACCATAGCAAGTGGTGTGGACGGAGGGCAATACTGTTACCATAGCACTACGATATTCCTGTAGCAAGCGGCGATCGTCTGCATCCTGAATAAATTGTACTGGCAAACCTTCCGCCAGTTCTTTAAGGTGATTATAAAACCTTTGACTAGAATCTCCCTTTACCCGGCCAACAATAGTCAGTTTATAATCTGAAGCTCCCAAGAGTTTGAACCCATCAATTAAATAGTTAATGCCTTTATGGGGAAGAATTCTGCCAACAAATAAAATCTTTTTTTCTTTCTCAACTGTAGAGGTGGGATAAAACCAGTCCGTATCAACCCCGCCTTTAATTACCAGTGCTTTTTTACTAAGTGTTTCAGGGATAGAGCTTAGGGTATATTGAGATTGAGCGACGAGATTGGTATAGCATTGGAACACCGGTAGCTTATGATTAAGCACTAGAGAACCTCCTCCACCATGATCGGTAACAAAAACCCGTTTACCGAGAAGATATCCGATCAAACAGCTTACATCAGAAACGAGAGTATAAATGTGATGAACATGGATAATTGTTGCGTTAAGTAATGAACTAATGTAGCGAAGATTGATTGCATTCATCATATTTCCGTGAATAGGGGCTTTGACTGGAAATATTTCAATGTTCAGGTTACCTTCCTGATAACTTTGGCGCTGTGAACCAAAACTTACTAAGGTTGTCTCTACTTGTCTAGCCATGAGGGAAGCTAGGGTACTGGCGTATCGCTCAGCTCCGCCAATGAGAGAGCGATCGCTAAAATAAGTAGGAGTAATGTAAATAATTTTCATACTTGTAGTCTGTCCCAATTTATGAGATCACAGTTTCTACTAAAACCACCACATCTGCACCGAAAGAACGAAGTGGCTCTTGGCGATCGCGATCAATATTCATTTCGCCCACACTGGCTTCTTTCCATCCCATAATAGTTTTCTTCATCAAAGTGAGCTTAACCTCCCGATTAAACTGAGCAGCAAGAATCTGAAATTGTTCTAACTCCTCTATTCCCAAGCGATATTCTCCCTTTTGCCATACCCCTTGTTGTTCAGATCCACAAGGCATCGTAACTAACAGTAATCCACCAGGCTTTATAAGTTTGAGTAAAGCAGTAAAAGCGGGTTTCCACAACCCTTGCTGATTCTCTAAACTGCTATCTAAAGTCAGTTCTGCTGATCCATTTTCTGAAAAGTCATTGTACTGATTGTCTCCTCCCACATGCTCTAGAGTAGAAATACAAGTAATGCAGTCAAATGAGCCATGAGGTAAGTCACATGATCGGATATCTTGAGAGTGAAAAGAAATTCGTCCCTGCATCGCTAATGGTTCACTCACTAAATTCAAGAAATGAATGTCCGTGAACTGATTTATCAATTTTCTCAAAGTATATGGGGTATTCATTACACAGCCAACATCGAGAAAGCGATCGCTCTTACCCAGTCGAGTAATCTGTTTCATTGCCCAAGAATATTCAACTAATCGCTCATCATAAAACTGAAAATGGGGCTGATAAATGAAATTGTGCCAATTGTCAGGATTTAATAAAGTGGATTCACAAAGTTGGGAAACTAATTCTTGTCTTGTCCACCAGTATCGAGGAGAATAGGGTTGGACGCTATACTTACCGATCTGATTTTGTAGATCCCACCACTTCAAATGTAAGTTGGTTAATGATGTATCTGTAAATGTTAATATTTTTTTTATAGGATTCATGGGATTGGCGTAGATTAATTACTATTATGAGTTAAATGAATTTTTAGACACAACAGTATCTAAAATTTTGGCAAACTCAACCGCTCGGTTAGCATAGCTCAGTTCTGCATGAATGGACGTGCGATCGCAAATCCGAGGAGTTCCAGCAAATTTTTCACTGACTAACTGAGTTATAACCTCTGTCATTGCCGATACATCTCTTGGATGCACGATCCAAACCCCTGTCTTATCTTGTAAATAATCATAATTTTCACCGGGAGAAACAGCCGCCAGAATCGGTCTATCAGTCATTAAATACTCATAGGTTTTTGCCGAAATTCGTCCTCCCGGTTCCGCATCATCAGGACGTGCCGGTAGCGTCATAAATAAAAGATCGCAAGAACAAGCAATCTCCATTGCTTGTTTATTCGGGAGAGCATCATGGATAAAAACAATATCAGTTAAGTTTTGGTTCTCTAGGGCGCGATCGGTGACATATTTGGGATAGAGACTACCGTATAGATCTATTTTGATTCGCTTATCCCATTCTGGATGATTGGCGATCGCATTCTTAACCGCTTGACCTATAAACATTGGACTCGAACTTTTCAAGTCCAATTCAATCACTTTATATTGTCCCAAGTTATCCCAAAATCGGTAAAGTCTTCTCCATAAATTTTGCTTCTCCTCTTCCGTATGATAAAATTCAAACCAACCTCCCATGAAACCTATATAGGCAATCCGAAAACATTCATTATCCCTATTGCTAACATTATATTGAAAATCTTCTGGATCGGCTCCATATCTTACTAAGTGAAACTTGTTTTGATACTTTTCAGGTTGTCTAGCTTTTACTCTATCTAAATTTCGTTGTGAAACATAGATAGTTGCATCAGAATTACGGATATAAAAATCTTCCGTCCATACAGTTATTTTATAATGAATCCAGCTTTGAAATGAATTTCCACTCATATCAGTACAAGTGGGAGAATCATCAAAGTTGAAAATCACGGGTATTCCAGTTAACCACTTTAATACAACACCAACTATTCCCACTGAGTAAGGCATCATAAATATAACAATTACATCAGGTTTTTCCTGCTTAATTAAGTGATATGCTTTCCAAATGGCAGGAATAACCCAAAACAAAGCAGGCTCTCCACTAAAAGGCAGAAAAAAAACTAATAATTTACCGAGCTTTAGTTTAACTATCAAGCTGATTAATTTTTGAGGATACCAATCCTGAATGGAATGAGCAATAATTGATCGCCCTATATGACTCGATTCTGCTCTAGTAATCACCTGAATCGTCCAACTCTCGTCCAGGTGCTGCATAATTTTACTCGCCCGTATCGTCGTTGGAGTTATTTCTGGAACAAAGTTATAACAAACTAAAAGGATCTTATGCATTACTCTGATTTAAGATTTCGGATCAATAAAATATAGTTCTTAGATGATAATTGCTTCAGCCATCGATAGATACGAAGCGAATAGTCTAAATACTTAGATGGTCGAGTTAGAGCATTATACAGTCTAAACACCCATCTAAAATTCGCCATAAAGAGGACTCGTTTATACTCATACTCTTTGAGATAATGATAAGATCCCAGTATATGTAGAAGAATACGGGTAGCTCCAAAAACATTTCCTTTCTTAAGATCCTGGACTAAAAGTTGCCTCAATCTCTCAATAGCGCGCGTTTCACTCAAAAGATAGTGTTCATCCGGTTGAGAGTTTAGAGTATCTGGAGAGGCACACCTCAATTCTACAGCAATAATCTCATCTTCTCTTTCAATTTTTAGATAGTTCTTAAAATCAACAATAATTTTATTTCCTTCTTTGACACTGTTGTAATACTCCAATGTTTTTTCTGGATAGATAACTCTTCTGAGCTGTTCCGCTTCTTCTACCCGTTCCATGAAGGTATCATTGAAGAATCGCTTCCAAAACAACCAGTTCCTCAATCGAGCTGTTTTTCCTTTCCCCCCTTGCAAGGCTATCTGAACATCAAGCTGAATGTTCCTCCCTATCATCGAAGCTACCTGATTAATCCATAGATCACCTCCCCAAGCAGGGAAGTATTCACTTAAAACCTGGCCAGTCTGATTAAGCCACTGAGCACTGATAAAGCCATATGCCCCAAAGTGTTTGCCATGAAAAGAATCTATGACAGATACATATGCAATTCTATCTGGATATTTATTAAACTCGTCTCTAACCAACTTATCCCACCCTGGAGTGAGGAATAATAGCTTATCTCCTCCCATACCATATATACCAGGATTAGTCGTACATTTTTCTCGGAGAATATTGTTCATTTCTCCTTGACTAACGGTGCGATCTCCAACAACATAGTTGATCTCAAATCCATAGTTTTGATGAACAGATTCTAAATAACTGATCGTCACACTATCGTCATAGTCGATGTATATCCACAAATCGACAAGATTTTTATTTTGAATTGTATTTTCTAAAGAATCAAACAACTTGCTTAAATAATTTGGTCGGTTTCTTGTGGGAAACAAAATACTGATATGCTGGGGATTATCAATGAGCTTGTAAACATTTAGAGGCACGAGCGCACAATCTCCGTAATATGGGTTATTCAGTCTAGCTATCCTACATATATTTTTCCAAGATATCACTATAAATCAAACGCGGTTTTTTCAAAAAAAACATCACCTTTAACAAAAGCACGCTTGCTACGTCCCGTTCCCCGATAACAATCCGTCATTATCTCATATAAGTGAACAGGAATAACACGAAAATCTAAACTTACTCGTGTATCTTCTTCTAAATTTTCTGCTGTGGTATGGATGCATCGAGAGTCGAACATAACAATTTCACCAAATTTTGTTTCAACCGGATAAGTGCTTTTCGTTACCATAGCTTGGAAACCAACATCTGTAACCATCTTATCAAAGAATATATCTCTACCTTTTTGGTGGTAGGTATCAGCATCAAAATCGAAATCTCTGCATAATATTTTCAAAATATTAATGCTTTCATCCAGCGGAGATAGCTGCAATGTGTTGGTGGCATAGCATCTAGTCAGAGGTAACCAAAAATTGATTTCTTCCAACGGATGTCCTAGCATAGTATCACTGTGATGAATAAGAAGAACACCATCATCTGAACGGTGCTTGCTCGTGAATGGTTGAGGAAAATTGAAGCGCACTGTTGGAGTTGCTTGAAATACAAAATCAAACTTTAAGATTTCTCCTGCTATATGTTTAATGAGGTTGAAGTATGTATTTTGAAACTTGGAACTGGTGTCGTAAAACGAAGTAGATACCTTATTGAGATCGTTCTCGTCTACACACTGATCTTCTTGGCTAATATACATATGAACTTTTTCGAGAGGAGCAGGAGTATCGATGAATCCTTTCTTTACTAACAAACTAGTCAATTCGGTTCGTAAATCATATTTTTCGATTGGGTAAGAAACCTTCTGAATACTCGGCTCTAAAACACTTGGCTTATCTATTTCTATTTTTTTCATGGCGTAAAATGTTACTCCTGAAATTAGCTTTTTATTGGTTTGATGTTTGGTTTAATGGGTAGAAAAAAATAAAAAACTCTATGTTTCCGTTTCACTTTTGTTATTTCCTCTATTAATTAACTCAATTGCTGTTCTATATTGCCTTTTTAGGCTCCTTTTTAATCTATTTTTTTCCCATTCATATATGAAAGGAAGCAGTTCATATAAGTATATAATTTGATTAATTCTAGTTAATGGAGGTTTTCCCAGCTTATTCACTGAAGCCACATCACCATCAACTACTGCTTTCAGAAACTTAGACCAGAACTTTTTATAGTTGAATTGTTGATGGAACCATTGATAGCCACTGTCCGCTACTTTAATCCTTTCCTCCTCATGATTGATATAGTAAACAATTTTATTAACACAGTCTTCAGGGCTATCATAGTAAACTATACAGCTATCTGGAATTAGCCTTTTTAGATCGGGATTGGAGTCAGACAGTATAAAAGCTCCACAAGCAAGATATTCAAATATTCTACCTTTAATTTGGCTTCTATCTGGTTGAGTTTGTGAACTCAGACAAATCTTTGACTGATTAATAACCTCTATAAAGTGTTCAATAGAGACTCGATCAGCAGTTTGCTTTAGTCCTTGTTTGGGAACTCCTTTTGTATCATCAACATTTCCTCCTGTATTATAGAGATCTATTCTGTATTTTGGTAACTCTTCCCTCAGATAATTTAGTAAATATACACGCTGTCCTTCATTACTTCCAATTAAACTAACATCATATTTTTTCTCTAAATGTTTCTTTTTAAAAACATCAGTAAAAATATGATTTCCACCTCCAAAGATGAATCCTCTCATACCTGGAATGCGTTTATCCTCCGTAAGAATATCTTTAGAAATATAACGATATCGATACCAATTAGTAATAGATTCTATTACTGCAAAGTAGTTGCAATTACGCAGCCATTCTTCTTCATAATCCCTTAATCCTAAGTGAATATAGCTATCCCACACAGCAGTCAAGATAGGAATACCTCTTTTCATAATTTCTTCAAGGACAGCAGGATTAAGAAGTTCAGATGGATGTGGAGTTTCGTACACCAGTAGATCTGGATTAAACTCCAGGACTTCTGAAAGCGCTCTTTTATTCATTGCCTCGCTTCCTTGTTCTCGAAGAACTCTCTGGGGTATGTAATCTCTATATTCAGTAGCCAAACCAGAGTTAAGAATAGGCAGCCTCAGTATATAGTTTTGAGATTCATCTTCAAAGTTTACGTATAGTTCTACATTAAAGAAAAAAACTTTCATTGTTCCACACCTGAAATTATTGTTTATTATAAATCGATTCACTTAAGAAATAAATCATAGACATTTATTTCTATACGATCAGCGTAGCAACCAGGACGAAACTTTTCTCCAGAACGGATGTAGGTTGCGAGCAATACCCGCCTCCATTGTTCAGAGATATTTTTATTTGAACCATGGATCAATTGTCCATGTATAAATAATGTTGATCCTTTTGATATCGATACATGAATAGGTTTGTATTGTGTTGGTAATACAACCTGTTCTCTAGTTGCGTTGGGATCTTGACTAGCTTGTTCCTGATCGCACAAGCGTTCAACTGGCAAAATTGGCTCTTTGTGACTTCCAGGGTAAACGATAAGTCCTCCCATTTCTGGTGTCACATCCTGCATGGGAGACCAAGCTGAGGCAAATACATTGGGTTTAGCTTCAACAAAATAGTTGTCTTGATGTAGAGCAAACCCTCTTGTTCCTGGAGGACAGAAGAAAAACTCGGTCTGTAGACCTGAGACTCTACCCGATACCAGCATCTCCATAATTTTGACAATTTTAGGATTACCTAGGGCCTGGAGAAAGATAGGTTCTTCTCTGTGAGGCTGCATTGCTGGAACAAATGTCTCGTTTTTGCAAGAAGGTAGATTAGTTGACGCTTCGATTAACCTCTGGCACTGATCGTCTGTCCAAATATTTGGTTCTATATGATAGCCCACCTCGTGATATCTAGCTAAAGCTTCATCAGGATCGGTTGTAAAGGTTGGGCTGAACTCTATCGCTTGCTTCATAAGATTAGTTAGATTTGTCAATGCTGATGAAGGACTATATTATTTTAGTGATAGTACAAAAAAGAGGATGGATAGCTAGGGCGATCGCCATCACCGCTCCCATAACCACAAGCTCCCCTTGGCGAATTGCGTCTACCAACTCATCGGGTGACATCAATACAAGTTGCATCTCTTCCAGATCCCCAGAATCCGGTTCGGCAACTTGCTTGATATTGCGAGCGACAAACAAGTGTATCTTACCACAACCATAGTTAGCATTAGCAACGAAATTTCCTAGATTTTCCCACTGCTCAGTTGTATAGCCTGTTTCCTCTAACAATTCTCGTTTGGCTGCTTCTAGAGGATGTTCCTCTCCTTCAACCAATCCTCCTGGCAAGATTAAACTAACTTTACCTACCCCATGTTTGTATTGCCGTTCCATCAGAATTTTACCTTCATCAGTATGGGCTACAATCGCTACGTGGTCTCCAAGTTGAATCTGGTGGTAGTCGTTAATAATTCTCCCATGAGGAAGTTTTACCTGTTGTACAAAAAGCTTGATCCAAGGGGGAGCCGCAAATACTTCTTTACTCTCAATGGTTTCCCAGTCTAATAAGGGTTCAATTCGATCCATTAATTTATCACTTAAATATATCATACCGTTGACCAGAAAAATCTCTGTTTTGCTTGTACCACTCCATGACTTCTTTGACTCCTGCTTCTATAGAGATAGTTTGTTCAAAACCGAGGGATTTAGCACGAGTCATATCTAAAACTCGCTTGCGATCGCCCTTCGGCTTTGAAATATCCCAAATAACTTCTGGTTTCGGATCAAGATTGCTTACAATAATTTCTACCAACTTCTTAATCGAAATTCCCACTCCACTGCCTAAGTTAATCGGTTGGCAATTAGCATTTTCCATAGCCAAAATCATTCCTCTAGCAACATCTCTAGCGTGCATGAAATCTCGTTCTGTCGAACCATCTCCCCACACTACCATGGGGTTCTCACCATCGATTGCCCGCTTGATCAAAGAGGGAACAACCATGGCGTTCTCTAGAGAGAAGTTATCATAAGGGCCATAAATATTGGTCGGTCTGACGATCGCAATTTTATCCCAACCGTACTGGATCTTATAAGCTTCAGCTTGCAGTTCCCCCATACGCTTTGCCCATCCCGCAAAGCGATCATTGGGAGACGGGAAAGTTTTCCAAACATCATCTTCATAAAGCACTTCTGCCGGAGAATAGACCCCAACAGAGCTAGTAAATAGAAATCGTTCAACTCCACATTGTCGAGCTGCCTCCATCATATTTGTATCCATGGTGATGGTAGGAACAAAAAAACTCGCAGGCTTAGTTTTAGTTACTGCTGGCGAACCTTTGACACCCAAGAGATTAAAAACATAATCCATGCCTTGGCAAACTTTTAAGCAATTCTCAAATGGCATAAGGTTGAGCTGCATAAACTCGGCTTCCGGATGCGCTCTGGAAGGATCGTCTAAAGAGGCAATCCTGACCTTGGCTCCACGCTCAATTAACATTTCTACTAGGGGAATGCCGATCATTCCCGTACCGCCAGCCACCAGAATATTCTTTCCTGCAAACATGGTTTAGTCCGTTGCTCCTAACTTTTAAGTCAATGGCTGAATCGTGTCAAATCTAATCAACAATCCAGCCTGAATTTCTAACACTGATTTATTCAACTGGCATTGGCTAAATCATGGCTTTCTAGGGATGAGTCTTTAATTTGTGCCGTTACATTTTTGTATAAGTAGGCTCCTTTTTTATTGCCCCACCAAACCACTTCTCGATACCAATCTTCCCAAGACTCCTTCGTACCTGCAACCCGTTCGATATGATATGTGCGAGTTTGTTGTTCTAGTGGAATTTTTACTCCCCGACGAGCCGCTTGATACACTTCCCAAATGTTGTGCCATAACTCCAACTCTAGGTCTTCTTTTTGGAATGGTTGATTAATCAGACTCTGATTTAATCGGATGCTCTCGTGTAAAATCAAGGGCATATTAATAAACTTCTCTTCCATAAACCGTGTCAGCAAGAGTTTGGCTTCTTGATAAAACTCATCCCATTTATTTTCAACGCTTAGCTTGATAAAGATGTATTCATCTGCCGGCCACCACACATTCAACCATTCCTTGGATTGACAATATTCTTCTCCTCCATTCTGAATATCCTGTGCTGTTTTTCTAAAGAATGCATTAATTTCCTCAAAAATGGGAAATCCTTCCAAAGAGCTTTCGGTAAACACTTCAAATAATTCCCGGAAACTGAAGGAGCAGATTTCATGTAATAGCAAGAGGGGAATTTGCAGGATCTTGTCGAAGTAGAGTAATGCTACCATCCAACAGAGCGATCGCGTCTTGCACCAGTCCTCTTTAGGCATAGTATTGGTTGCGATCACCAGTTGCTGAGTTTCACAGATATCATCATCGGATTCGATCAACGAGCCATGCATGTTAACGATATTGGATTCTACCGTTACCATCCCATATTTTTTCTGATATTCCGGATCCCCCATTTCCGCATTGGGCAAGATGGAGAGATTATTAAATTGAATCCGATTATGTTGCCCGTTGGCGATCGCCTCAGCAATGCCATCAAAGAAGGTATCATAAGTTTCTCCAGGGAGAGCTAGGATTAAATCAGAATAAGTTTCCACTCTATCCTGAGTAAATCGACGTTGCAGCTCTTGGAACGAATCAAGGGAAATATTATGGCGTTTAATATTTTTCAATGCTCCTTTATCCATGGACTGCATGGCGATCGCCACCCCTTTATTCAACCCTGAGTCAGAGAGCAGTTTCTGAACCTTGTAAGACCGTTCAGTCGCATTTTTGGTATTCTGAACCGACAGGGCGTGAGGATAGCCATACTTAGCTTTAGTTTTCACTACATATTCAGTCAGTTCTAAGTCTCTGGGCAAAATGCCGTAATTCGCATCACAGCAGAAGATATACTCAATCTTATGTTTCGCAAACCAATCTACCTCTCTAAATAACCGTTCCATGTCAAACCGGAACACCTTACTCTGAGTTGACGATCCCCAATCGCAGTAGGTGCAAGAGAATGGACAGCCTCGATTAGTCTCCCATAAGGCAATCCAACGCTCTTGGGGATTCGCTTTCATGATTGGCTCAAATACTCCTTCCAGAAATGGGGAAGGAATGATCGAGATATCTTCAATCCTCGTTCCCTTGGGATGATGAATAAACTTACCCTCTTGATCAATAAAACTAATTGAGGGAATCTCTACCCAGTTACATTCTGGATAACTTTCCAAAAGTTGTAGAAATATAGCCTCGCCTTCTCCATGACATGCTACATCAATGAATGGGTTTTGTCTCAGAAAGGCTTCGCAGCGATCGGGAACTTGGGGACCTCCAAAGATAATAAGAGTTTCTGGATGGTCTTGCTTAATCTTTCTGGCAATTTCTAGGGAAATTCTTATATTCCATACATAGGTACTAAAAGCAACGATAGATGCATTTTGGAGATTGGCAACTGCCTCTCTGACTGGAACTCTTGAATAAATGGGAAGCAAAAACTTATATCGCTCTGGTTTTTCTGCATACTTTTGAGCATAAGCTTGCAAGATAGCAACAGCATAGGGTAAGTAATTTTGCCCTGAAAAGCTGTTGTTAATTTGAACCAATCCAACTTTTATGTTATTCATGGCTTTCATATCCTCCTTAAAACCTACTGTTTTATTTTGCCTTTGGCTTTATCAATTTCTTCCAAAATCTGGTGACGATTTTCACCAAACCAATTGATGGTATCTGAGAGTCCTGCTTCTAAGTCAATTTTGGAGACAAATCCCAGTTTTTCTTTCGCTTTGCTAACATCGACCAGTCGCACGGGAATAGTGGAAGGCTTTGAAGGAGCAAGAGTCAGAGGGATATTATGCCCAGAGAGTTTAAGTATTTTCTCTGCCAGTTCAGCAATGGATACACTGCTACCCGATCCTAGGTTGATTCCACTACAATCCGGATACTTTTCCAAGGCTAACAAGCAGCCTCTTGCTACATCTTTTACATGCAGAAAATCGCGAATATCTTTGCCCGTTCCCCACACTTCAAAGGGGTCTTGTTTTTCTACCGCTTTACGAATAAGGGAGGGAATGACGTGACAGGTTTCAAAATCAAAATTATCATAAGGTCCATAGAATGGCACGGGGCGAACCACACTAATATCCATGCCATATTGGTCATGGTAAAATTTCGCTAAAGTTTCTAAATAACGTTTCATATTTCCCACCCCTTGATAGGCGGGATGGGGTTCTTCAAGAAATACTTCTTCTTCTTTAACGGGTCGAGGGTACGGAGGATAGGTTGTCGTGCTGCTGACCAAGAGAACGCGCTTGATTCCAGCTAAACAGGCTGCTTGTAGAGAGCGCGCACCGATAATTAGATTGGACGTAACCGCAAGTATGGGATTCTTAATCGCTTGAGCTGCTCCTACAGTTACAGAAGCAGACAAACAAGCAATATCCATGCCTTCCATGACGCGATCGCAATCTTCCTGCTGTGTAAGGTCTGCCCTAACCACTTCTACTCTGGGGTCGTCTATTGGGAAAGGACGTTTGTGAATTACTGCTCTTACTGAAGCTCCAGCATCTAGTAACTCTGGAATTAAATGCCGTCCTAGGAGTCCACTTGCTCCTGTAATGACAACCTTCTTATCTTTGTAAAAGCTAGTCGGTCGATTCATCAAACTCCTCCCTTCCAACTTACTTGATTATACTACACTTTATTCAAAATTGCACAGAGTTCACCGATCTTCTCTTTCTCCAGATCGGGGTAGTTGCCAATATAAAAGCCGTAAAAATGCACGTGGTCTACCTTGGGGTAATTCTCCCATTCTTTTTCGGCTAATAAACCTCTTAAATAGGGTTGGCGTGTCTGGTTCCCGCCACCAGCGGTTCCTCGACGAAATTCTACACCCAACTGACGCATAGTTTTTTGCACTCTTGCCGAGAGTTCTGGGTCGGGGTCATTCAAAATTAGGGTAAAGGCATAATTACAACTGCCTTCAGTATCAAAGTCGGTCTGATATTTATTCGAGTCCAGATTATCCAAGAATATATGCAAATTTTCAGTGCGAATCTTATTGTTCTCATCGAGTCGCTTCAATTGCGATCGCCCGATCACAGCATTCAATTCCGTACTCCGGACATTGTACGCAGGAAAGGCGAAAATAAAGTCAGGGTTCAGATCGGGGTGATTCTGATAATACTCTTGCTTGAGGGCATCTGAGGTTGCTTCTCGTACCATCCCATGGGAACGAAACATCCGTAATTTCTGATAAAGATCCAGGTCATTAGTAGAAACCATCCCTCCCTCGATCGTACTCATGTGGTGAGCATAGTAGAAGGAGAAATTAGAGATCCATCCGAAACTGCCTAATTTCTGCCCCTGGAATGTTGCTCCATAGGATTCACACACATCTTCAATCAGGGGAATATTTCGCTGCGCTAATCCATCCAGCAGTTTTTGACTTAACCCGTTGTATCCGAGAACGTGAGTCAGAAATACCGCTTTCGTTTGGGGCGTAATCTTTTGTAGAACTTGCTCGCAGTCCATGCCCAAGGTTCGCGGGTTGATATCGACAAATACAGGTTTAAATCCCGCTTGAATGACTGAGGCAATATCAGAGACCCAAGTTAACGTGGGGACGATGACTTCTCCGAGTCCATGAGTTTCTCTCAGGGCGGCTATGGTAATCTGATTCGCCGACGATCCAGAATTAACGAAAACGCTATACTTTACCCCCAACCAATCTGACCATTCTTGCTCAAAAGCTTTAACCTGTTTAGATTGGGTCAAGATGGGATCGTCTTGCTGGAGAAAGGCGATCGCTGCATCTAAATCAGCCCTGGTAATATTATTTTTCATCAAGGGCCAATCAAGTTTTTTCTCAGTCATCGTTTTTTCTATCATTGTTCTTTAGAAAGGACCCTTAAATTCAATATCTTTAAGATCATCTCGCTCTTCTGGGAACCAACCTTTGGTAGCACCTTTAACCAAATCAAAAGCACTGGCCGCGATTTTACACCCATTGGGATAAAACTCAGCTTCTAAGTTTGGGGTAGTCGGACAAGTTACGGGGGCAAATCCCATCCGCTTTACTCTAACATCACTCTCGCTCTGCAAGCGTTCAGTAACTTGAGCAACAATCTCAGCGCTTGCGCCACAGTTAGTCCAACTATTATCGACAACACATAACCGTCTAGTTTTCCGAACAGACTCGACGATGGTATCTATGTCCAGAGGACTTAACCAAATCGGATCGATCACTTCTGCTCGGATGCCAACATCTTCGAGATAACGCTGGGCCCGCAAACACTCCACTTGCATGTAGGAAATCCCCACTAAGGTTACATCTTCCCCAGAAACTGTAATTCTGGCTTTGCCTGGTTCTACGGTATAAGCAGACTCCGGTACTGGGCCTTTTTGATAGTGGAGAATTCGGTGTTCGACGAACATGACTGGATCGTCATCCCGAATTGCCGCAATCAGACAGCCCTTGGCATCATAAGGGGTAGTCGGAGCTACCACTTTCAAGCCGGGAATATGCATGAAATAGGAGTACAATGCTTGGGAATGCTGCGCTCCCTGGCCCCAACTTTTCCCAATTAGAGATCTTACGACTAAGGGAACTGAGACCCGGCCCGCATACATATATCGACTTTTAGCAGCTATATTAATCAACTGGTTCATCGCCAGCATTAAAAAATCCATACGGATATGGACATGAATGGGGCGCAGTCCTGCTAAAGCCATACCAATAGCCGCACCAGTCATCGCATCTTCGGATAAAGGCGTACCGAACACTCGTTCCGGGCCATATTTGTCTACCAGACCTTTGGTGGTTCCTAAGATGGCTTTGGGATCATCAACATCGAGTCCGAACAGGATTACAGAAGTGTCACGATCCATTTCTTGGTCAGTTGCTTCACAAACGGCTTCTGTATAACTCAGGGTACGTTCCATAATTAGCCTTCCTTAAACACATGAGCGTACAGTTCGCTGCGGTCAGGAAAAGGAGAGTCTTCAGCAAAAGCGAATGCTTCCTTAATCCGAGTCTCAACTTCAGCTTCAATTTGCTGACGTTGCTGGGCCTCTAGCTTTTCTCCAAGTCGTTTTACAGGGTCATTTTCGATCCAAGGTTTGGCTTCGGCTTCGGTTCGATACCCTAAGTGGAAATCCTCATTGGGCCCGACA
>CAZTRW010000010.1:0-41827 GCA_964616725.1 uncultured bacterium | reverse complement strand
TTGATCTGTTTTCGGGTAATCCTCAATCTCCCATACCCCAGCCTGAGTAGTTACCTTCTGCTTTAGGTTCGTGAAATTGACAACCATTACGGAGCAAAGGATACGTTTTCCTGAGTTGATCAGGCGCTACACTGGGAGACTCCTTCATAATGAGAGAAACTAATCAGGAGAACTGCAACGCTTATGTTTCTAGATGACTACCATCAACACGCTCAAGAACGAGCTGCATTAGGCATTCCGCCGCTACCCCTGAATGCTGCCCAAACTTCGGAACTGTGCGAAATGCTGAAAAATCCGCCAGAGGCACTAAAAGAAGAATTGCTGATGCTATTGCGCGATCGCATCCCTCCCGGAGTCGATGAAGCAGCTTATGTCAAAGCCAGCTTTCTCACCGCCGTGGCGAAAGGGGAAATAGAATGTCCTCTCATTTACCCTCAAGGAGCGATCGACCTGCTTGGTACAATGGTGGGAGGATATAATGTGCGATCGCTCATCGATCTACTCAAAGCCAATGATAACAACCTGGCCAGTGAAGCGGCTGGCGCACTGAGCAAAACTACCCTCGTCTTCGATGCCTTTAACGAAGTCTTAGAACTCTCAGAAGTTAACCCCTACGCCAAACAAGTCATTGACGCTTGGGCAAATGCCGTCTGGTTTATCCGTCGCCCCAAAGTCCCCCAAACCATCACCGTCACCGTCTTCAAAGTCCCCGGCGAAACCAATACAGATGATCTGTCCCCAGCTCCCCACGCCACCACTCGCCCCGATATCCCCCTCCATGCTCTGGTAATGCTGGAATCTCGGATACCCAATGCCCTACCAACCCTTGCTCAACTGAAAGAACAGGGGTATCCTGTGGCCTATGTTGGTGATGTGGTCGGTACAGGATCATCGCGCAAATCAGCTATCAACTCAGTGTTGTGGCATATTGGAAATGATATTCCTTTCATTCCCAACAAGCGATCGGGTGGCTACATCCTCGGCAGCAAAATCGCTCCCATCTTCTTCAACACCGCCGAAGACTCCGGCGCACTCCCCATCGAATGCGATGTCAGCCAACTCAACACCGGCGACATCATCACCATCCATCCCTACCAAGGACAAATCACCAACCCAGCCGGAGAAATCATCACCACCTTCACCCTCAAACCCGAAACCCTCCTCGACGAAGTTCGCGCCGGAGGACGCATCCCCCTCCTCATCGGGCGCAGCCTCACCGACAAAACCCGTGCCGCCCTAGGCTATGAACCCAGCACCCTCTTCACCCGCCCCACCTTACCCACCGACACCGGCAAAGGCTTCACCCTCGCCCAAAAAATGGTAGGCAAAGCCTGTGGCTTACCCGGAGTGCGTCCTGGAACCTCATGCGATCCGATGATGACCACCGTCGGTTCCCAGGATACCACAGGGCCCATGACCAGAGACGAACTCAAAGAACTCGCCTGCCTAGGCTTCTCCGCCGATTTAGTCATGCAGAGCTTCTGCCATACCGCCGCCTATCCCAAACCCGTAGACATCAAAACCCAAAAAGAACTCCCCGACTTCTTTGCCACCCGTGGAGGAGTCGCCCTCCGCCCAGGGGATGGCATCATCCACTCCTGGCTCAACCGGATGCTCCTCCCCGACACCGTAGGCACGGGGGGCGATTCCCACACCCGTTTCCCCCTGGGTATTTCCTTCCCCGCAGGTTCCGGGTTAGTAGCGTTTGCCGCCGCCTTGGGAGTGATGCCCTTGGATATGCCCGAATCGGTGTTAGTCAAATTTACCGGCGAGTTGCAACCGGGGGTTACTCTCCGGGATATCGTCAATGCCATTCCCTGGGTAGCGATGCAGCAAGGGAAGCTCACTATTGCTAAAGAGAATAAGCAAAATGTATTTAATGGTCGGATTATGGAGATGGAAGGCTTACCCGACTTGAAGCTAGAGCAAGCCTTTGAGTTAACAGATGCTACGGCAGAGCGTTCTTGTGCCGGATGTACAATTAAGCTCAGTACAGACACCGTAGCAGAATACCTGCGCTCCAATATTTCCCTGATGAAAAACATGATCGCACGGGGTTACCAAGATGCCCGTACTCTCTTGCGTCGCATTGCCAAAATGGAGCAATGGTTAGCGAACCCAGTGCTCATGTCAGCCGATGAAGATGCCGAATATGCTGATAGTATCGAAGTCAATTTAAGCGAGATCAAAGAACCCATTGTTGCGGCTCCCAATGACCCCGATAATGTGAAGTTAATGAGCGAATGTGCCGGGGATAAAATTGATGAGGTGTTTATTGGTTCTTGTATGACCAATATTGGCCATTATCGGGCAGCGGCAAAGATTTTGGAAGGCGCAGGACGGATTAAATCTATCCTCTGGATTTGTCCACCAACGAGAATGGATGAACAGCAGTTACGGGAAGAAGGCGTTTATGGTATTTTTGCTGCTTCTGGTGCGAGAACAGAAATGCCAGGTTGTTCTTTGTGCATGGGAAATCAAGCCCGTGTGGAAGATAATGCCACGGTTTTCTCGACCTCGACCCGTAATTTTAACAACCGCATGGGCAAAGGGGCACGGGTTTATTTAGGCTCGGCTGAGTTGGCTGCCGTCTGCGCTCTTCTCGGTAAAATCCCCACTGTTGAAGAGTATTTGGATATTGTGGCTCAGAAGGTCGATCCATTCAAGGCTGAGTTGTACCGTTACCTGAACTTCAATGAGATTGAGGGTTTCGAGGATTTCGGTCGGGTGATTCCTGTGGAGCAGATGCCGAAGCTAGAAGAGGCTGTGGTATAGTAGTATAATTATTGAGGTGGGTCTTTTATGGACTCACCTTGATCGATCAAGATTATAATTTATGGGAAAAAGTCATTTTAAAAAAGCAATATTATCTTTGGAGGCTCGGATTGCTGAACATCAAGAAAAAATCAGATTAGAATTAAATAAGGAGTTTCCAGATCAAGGATTGATTAACCATTGGCAAAAGAAAATTAAAGCCTTTGAAAAAGGTATTCAACAAGCATTAAAAAGGTTAGGGAAAAACTAATGCAATTAATTACTAAAAAAATTAGCACTCAAAATTCCACTTTAAATCAATTGATTATAGAATTACAGGAAGAATGTCAAAATGTTCTTTCTTTGATCAATCAATTACAACTTTCTGAGTTAAGCGATCGCCAAAAAGGTCAAATTTTATCAGAGTTATTAGTAGCCTCAATTCATTTACATTCTCACTGTGATGAGGATTGGCAAAATTTAATTTCTGATGAGTTAGAATCTTTAACTGATGATGAAAATTAAGGCTGATTTGTACCGTTACCTGAATTTCAATGAGATTGAAGGTTTCGAGGATTTCGGTCGGGTGATTCCCGCCGATCAGATGCCGAAGTTAGAGGAGGCTGTAGTGTAGTATGATGGTTAGGGTGGGCCGGATGATGGCTCACCTCTAACTTAATGAATATTAATATGAGTATACTCGATCTTCTGCATTTTAGTCTTAACCAGAACTTCTCACATATTCTCTGAAAACTGGAGACAATTTAAACAAGATTTTATCTTCTTTAATTTTCGTAACTAAATACCGTTGTTGTAAAGACTGTAAACCTTTAACAAATTCCACAGAGGATAAGGCTAAATTTTGTTTTAAATCTTCTCTTGATATGGGTATATTTAATTTACTTAATTCTAAAACTATTTGTTGTTCAATTGCTGATAGTCTGTTAAATAAATGGTGAAAATGAGATTGCATGGTTTGAGTAATAATCAAGGTATTCTCTGCTAAAAATTCAGCTACTTGACCATCATAAACATCTTGAATTAAACTAACAATATCTTTTAAGTAATTAGAATTACCTTGATAAACTTGAATAAGTTGTAACCACTTATCTTGATTATTTAAACCTATATTTTCTAAAATATTAATATTATTTAAACCTAATATTTCTAAAGATTTAATGGGATATAGTTGCTGATCTAAACAATTCATTTCATTGCATTTTTCTTGACTAATTAAGATAACACTACTTTCATGTTCTGTTTCAGCAATCGTTGTGAAAAACTTTTGATAATCTTTATATGCTGGTTGATATTGTCCAGCAAATTGGCCATTAGTAAAGATGGTTTCTATGTTATCAAGAATTATTAAACAGCGTTTTTGTATGAAAATATCAAATAATTGTTTTAATTTATCATCTAAATTAGGTTTAGGTTCTTGTTGACAAATATTTAAAAAGTCGTTAATTAGTAAATCTAAGGATTTGGGATATTTTAAACTTTTCCAAATAATGACTTCAAAGCTATCTAAGTTTAAATCAACAAATCTTTTAACTAAAGCACTTTTACCAATTCCTGATAATCCTAAAACCGAGATTAAAGGGATATTTTGATTTAATATCCACTTAGAAAGGGTTTGTAATTCAGGTTCTCTGTTAGAAAACGTGCTTATTTTAGGAGCTAGAGTTAAGTCATAATAAAATACTTGAGATTGATTATTAGTTTGCCCTTCTTGATCATTAGACTGATTTGTCCCGGGAACACAAAAATTAAAAGTATGACTATTATTTTGCTTACTGTAGTTGCTATTTGTATGTATAAGAATTGGTGATGACGTTGATTTCAATCTCTCAAAAGTAGATCGAAAATTAGTTTTTTTTGATTTCTTCATCTAATACTTGAGATAAAAAACTCCATAATTCCGAGCCTACATCTGCCGCATGACCTTCAGTAACATGGCATTTCTGAGCAATATCATTATAACTTTGTCTTTGCAAACTTCCCTCAATTACAGCCTTTTGCAGATCGTTTAGGTGTTTGCCTGTTTTCTCAACCAGTAGCTTATCCACAAATTGTAACACTTCGTTTACATTCATCGAAACTATACCCAACAACACTTTTAACCATTATAGCTTAACTTAACAGTTAATATTGTCCAGATTTTTCCGAGATAATCCTTAATAATTTGTAATAAGCTACCGATAAAATCCGTGTTTTTAGAGTGACTATATTTCTAAATTTTTGGGTATGCTAATAGTATAGTTAAGTAAAAATCTAAAATTCTGATACTCATGGAGTATGAAATTGTCAAAGACAGTCATAAGTCAAGTAAGGATAATAAGACTGAGATTCTAGCAGAGCAACCGCAATGGACTCTCGAAGAAGTCGCACTATCCAAAAGTACACTTGACCAAATTGATCAAATGATTGCTTACATACAAAACAAAGAAAAACTTTTGTATGAATGGCAGTTTAATCGCTTTTTGAAAACAGGAAGTGGTTTAAGTATTAACTTTTTTGGTCTTCCAGGCACAGGTAAAAGTATCACTGCTGAAGCTATTGCTCACAAGCTTGGAATATCAATTATTAGAGATAATTATGGTGAGCTTGAATCTTCTTTAATGGGAGGTACTGCTGATAATTTAGTGTTAGTTTTTCAAGAAGCAGAAAAAACAAAAAATTTGTTATTTTTTGATGAAGCTGATGCTGTTCTTAGTAGAAGAATCTCTAATTTATCACAAGCTGCCGATCATGGTGTTAACTCTGCAAAAAGTACCTTGTTAACTCTCTTAGATAAATTCAACGGGATTATTGTTTTTGCAACTAATCTTTTTGATAACTACGATCAGGCTTTTCTGAGAAGAATTCTTTTCAATGTAGAATTTTTGCCCCCCGATCTATCAATGAGACAACAGTTGTGGAGATTTCACTTATCTGAAAATGTCCCCAAACAAGTAACTTATGAACAGTTAGCAGATATTAGTGATGGTCTTTGTGGTGGTGATATTAGAAATATCACGATTAAGCTGGGTCTAAAACTATTGACTGGAAAAGTACAAACTATTGACGAGTCCTTAGTTAAAGAAGAAATTGAACGTTACACAGAAGTAAAATTACGGCATAAAAAACAGCAGTTTATCGCCGAAAATTCTGTGGAATTATCAGAACAAAATCAAAAAATTGTGGAGGAATAAGTTTATGCCAATCGATCCATTTACTTGGGCAATTATAGCTTTATATGTCTTTGATGCTGGGCTGATTGTTGCCGCTTTCTGGGATGAGATTAAAGCTTGGGCTAGTAGAATGCTAGGCTATATCCTTGATGCTATTAATTGGGCAATTGAAGTTACTTCGGATGCAGTTGTTTATCTGGTAAAAAAAGGAACTCGTGTTTATAAAAGAGTTGAAGTTTATGTACGAAATATTTATAGCCGTGCTACAAGACTAAATTATAGAGAAGAAGAAACTCCCCGCCCTGATGTCCCTGATGATATCAATGAACAGCTTGACGAAAAGATGAAAGTGAAACTTATGACAACGCCAACCTAACTAGGAGAAGATTAATCATGGATAAAGACGAAAATTTGCAAGACAAGTTTGGTAAACTATTTGATACCATAACAAGCATTCCGAAAAAAATCACGGATGCAGTTGAGGAAGGATTAAGAGAACGATCTAATTTAATCTGTGTTCAAAATGGATTATTAGATTTTGATCTGATTGAAGATGATGTCAGACAAATTCACAGAAATCTCAAAGCTAGAGGAGATAAAGTTCTTGGTAGTCATCTAATTTTAGATGAAGCTCGTGATCTTATGGAAATAAAAACTTACACTGAGAGAGGGAATAAAACCTTTTTGATTACAGTTGATGCTGAAGTAAGACGAATAACCAACATTCCCTCAGATTTGTTAAATGAACTGAAACAAAGAGGACGTATTGAACTGAGTTTGAAACTTTAAAAACTTATGATGCGTTAGATATTTAAGTTGATTTTAAAGTCAATATTTTTTATGTCTGGCGTATTCTAACAAATTTATAATTCCGACCAATTCTCTAAACTCAAACCTTCAACTCTGGCTAAATCAGTATCATTAGAAATCATAATCAAATTCTTAACCATTGCACTCGCTGCAATTAAAACATCTTCAGTTTGTATCGGTAAACCTCTTAATCTCAGATTAGCATGAATTTCAGCAGCTTTCTCTAATATAACTAAATCATCTAAGAAAATAATTTGATAATCTTGGCAAATTTGATTAAAGCGTTCCCGTTGTTTAGGAGCATCAACAGCCAGGAAGCCTCTCCTGACTTCAAAATAAGTAATGCAACTAAAATTAATTTTTCTTCTTTGAAATTTTAGTCCTTCTAGTTTAGCTTTTATCTTCCCATTATCTTTGACAGCTAAAGAAATAATATTGGTGTCTAATAAATAACTCATAAGTCTACTACTTTCGTTTAATCGCTTCATCAAAGATAGCCATTTGCTCAGGAGTGAAATCTTGACCAATTTTTGACAAAAGTTCCGTAGCCATAACAAAACTACAATGTTCTTTTAACTCAGCATCTGGCATACTATCAAATTCTTCAAAGCTTAAGTTATCTTGAGCAAGTTTAACTAAAAGTTGAATCATTTCTGAATCATTAAGATCTTCTTGGAATAAAGGGCGTTCTTCCATTAAAATCGAAACCACATCCCCAATTCTCTTGACTATCGATTCTTGTCTTAGCTCGGTGGATAACATGTTACTTACCTCCATGCAGTTTGGATTAAGATAGTCTCATCATAACCTAAAATAGTGTTTCACAAGCCAGAAACTGGGAAGTTTACGGAGGAAAGCGATCGCCTAAACCCTGATAATCCCTGGGATAGGGAGAATGGGGAGGGGGATTTGGGGGCGATCAACTTAATCTTAAGTTACAATAAAGTCAAACTTACAAAGCCCAATCCCTAACTTCACAATATGACCATTCAGATCAATTTACCTCAAGAACTAGAACAAGAATTATCGATTGAAGCCCAACAAATTAACCTATCCTTATCCGAATATATTTTACATCTCCTTTCTCTAAGACAAGTGCTGAATAACACTCCAAAAACCGGCTTGGAGTTGATTTCTTATTGGCAAAAAGAAGGATTAATAAATTCTCGTCCTGAAATTGAGGATAGTCAAGACTATGCTCGTCAAATTCGTCACCAAGCTGAACACCGTCAACTGTTCTAAATGAAAAAATTAATGGTTGTACTCGATACAGATATTCTCATTGATGTTCTTAGAGGTCATCAACCTGCCATTGAATGGTTTTCGACCTTAACCGAAATTCCGAGTATTCCTGGTTTGGTAGTCATGGAGTTAATTCAAAATGCCCAAAATAAGCAACAAGTTAATCACGTATTTAAGTTAATTGCACCCTTACCAATCATTTGGTTAACTGAAGCTGATTGTACAAAAGCGCTATCAGATTTTAGCCAATATCATTTGTCTGATGGTTTAGGTTTACTCGACGCTTTAATTGCTCATTGTGCTTTAGGTAAACAAGCAACACTATGTACTTTCAATGTTAAACACTATCGAGTAATTCCTAACTTGAAAATCTCTCAACCCTATTTACGATCGCCTAAAACCTGATAATCCCTGGGATAGGGAGAATGGAGAGAGGGGTGTGGGGGCGATAGGTGCGCTGCGCGGATCGCCTGTTGCACTGGGCACCCTGTTAAGAAAGTCCATCTTGTCAACTTTCTGCTGTCAATATTTGAGCAATTTCCCGCACCCATTGCTGCCGTTCTTGATGGGGGAGATCTAAAATTTCTGCTCTAGACCAATGAAAATGAAAGGCGATAAAGGCTACCTCCTGATACAATTGCGCTAGGGGGTAGCCGGTGACTCCCCCGTAAGGGACAATTGAGCCTCTGGGGGATTAATCGAGTTATAGCAGTTGAGCAGATAAGTTAAATCGATGATGAATAGTTGTTCTAAAGTTTCTGGGGTAAAGGTGAGGATTTCACCGAGTTGCTCCAGGGTTTGAGAGAGCATTACCAAGACGCGATAGGCAGGATACTGGAATCGGGTAGGATGGCGATCGCCTTCAATTTCATCTCGCCCCGTTACCTCCCGCATCATCCCTTCTCGGTGCACCTTACCCTCAGCATCAAGCAAGCCTTTAGGTAAAACAAAATGTAATCCTACCGAATGTTGCCTTCTCTCATTCATCGTCTGCTGGTTCCAACTCATTAATTTGATAATAAAACCCTTGCAAATAACTTAAATCCACCGCAAACATATTTTCTACCACTGCTGGGGAAACTTCTGGTAGGGTACCCAACTGAGTGATCACCCGCGCCAAAATAATCACCGTAGCATACGCCGGATTCTCTATCACCCGTGGATCACGCATCGGCACAATCTCATCCATCGCCCGTGATAGACGCATTCGCCCCTGACGATGAAGATTACCCTCTGGATCTAAATACCCTTTCGGTAGAGTAAAATCAAACTCTGTTTGTAACATATACTGTCCTCTGATCACTCCCCGATCCATAGCTACGGAGGAGTCACCCGCTTAAACACCTCACAAGCCATCTCTAACTCTTCACAAGCCAACTCGGAACTAGAAGCCGTATTATCCGTTACACTATAACTCACCGGCCAAGCCCCCTCAAACTGAAACAGAGCACCAATTTCCCCATTCTGACGATAAACCGTGATAGAACCACTCCGTCGCTGTCTGGCCCAATTGCCCTCTTGTACAGCATTCAGCCACTTCCACAGAGTTTCCGAGCCACTTAACCCACGTCTGAGACTAATATTATCCACCGTAATCTTAGCACCAGGAATTCTTGAGGTATAAATTAATCCCCGTTTCGACTGACCCCACGGTTCTGGAAATACCTCTCTAAACTCCACCACCTCTTGAGCCACCTTAAATCCCTTGCACTCCATAAATAAACCATCAAAGGCATCATGAGAACCATCCAAATGTAATTCTACATAAAACCGGCAAGCAGTCAGAATTTCTGCCAGAGCACGCTTTTGCTCAAAAGGATCTTTTCTGTGAATCGGCATGGTGATGATAAGCGACTGGAGAATAAATAATTAACAATGAATAATTAACAATGAATAATTAATATAGCGCTTTGCGCTGTAATTGTTTATTGTTTATTGTTAATTATTCATTAGTATAACTACCGTCGCCCAATATTACTACTGCCCACAGGCACTTTTCTAATTCCTGAATGGCTAATTTCCAGAGTTTCTTTGTACAAATCACCACTTTCGGCGCTCACCTGAGTGGTAGTGTACTTAGCGGGCACTGCTTGAATAATATTCCACCTTGCCCCTTCCGAACCATCCTGCTTGTACACGACTAGAGAGGCATCTCCTGCCTCCTGTACTGCCGTGGTGGTACCACCTGTCATGGCTGGGGGATGGGAGCGAAAATACCAATTGAGTAAGGTATCATTTTCCATGGTACTGACAAACTCTAAGGTCATATTTTCGTAGGACGCATAGGCGGGAGTGATTTGAGTGCCTGCGGCGACATTTTTACCGGCAAAAATGGCTTGTCCTTCGGCTGCGGGTTCTAGGCTCATGGAAATGCCACTTACTTTTTGCAGTTGTAAGCGAGTATTGCCATTGATTTCAAAATAAAATCGTGGTTGAGTTAAATACTCCATCGTTTAGCTTCCTCTTGTGGGTGTAATGATTAATGAGAATATTCGAGTTGTTTTTAAGCGGCCCGTTGGCTGCTCATGGCGGTGACTTTGGTGATATTTTCTGCTACGATTTCATAGGTTTCCATGGCTAATTCTGAAGAGGTGGAGTCAAAATCAGAAATGGAATATTTTTTGGGCCAAGCTCGATCTAGGTTCCATCGTAGCACTTCTTGGTTCATGGGATTGTAGACGACTACGGAGCCAGATTTACGGCTATTTGCCCAGTTCCCGCGTCCGCCTTCTTCGGTGGGGAGACAGTCTAAAAACCATTCAAATAAGCGCTTGGCGGCTCCGTTGGGGTCGTCATTGATGTAGACTTCGATGGTCATGGAGGGGTTAGTCTGGTAACCGGCGATCGTGGTATGGCGCATTCCGCCTTTTTTGCCACTGTGGATGGGTTTGTCTCCACCTGTGACTTTACCTTCGTAGGTGAGGGCGGCCATACTTTTGACTTCTAAGTTTTCTAGGCCGTTTTCAAAGTTGATATAAAATCGGTTGGCGGTTGTTGTATAAACTGGTGCTACCATGGTTGTCTTTCCTGTGTGGTTTGGAGAGTGATTTGATGTTGGTTAAAAGGGGGTTCAGGAGACGCGGGGTCAGGTCTCCTGAGAGCGGGGATATGGTTTTAACCTTGTCCTTCTGCTGTCCACTGACTCATGCGGAATATGACGAATTCTGCTGGTCTGACTGGAGCGATTCCCACTTCGACGTATAAGCGACCTAACATCATACTTTGGGGGGTATTGATGTCGGCATCGCATTTGACGTAAAAGGCTTGCTCGGCACTGCCGCCCATGAGAGCACCCGATCGCCACAAATCGGTTAAGAAGCTGGTAATGGTGCGTTTTACCCGTTGCCAAAGGTCTTCATCATTGGGTTCAAACACCACCCATTGCATACCATTTTCAATGGATTTTTCCACATAGCTCATCAGGCGACGGACGTTGATGTAGCGCCATTGGATGTCATCTGGCTCCACGAGGGTTCTGGCTCCCCAAATGCGAATGCCTCGGTTGGGGAAGGGGCGAATGCAGTTAATGCCTACGGGGTTGAGTAATTCCTGTTCCCGGAAATTGCAATCGTAGGTGAGGCCAATAACTCCTCTGGGGACTTCGTTGGCGGGAGCTTTGTACACCCCTCTGGTTTCGTCAGTGCGTGACCAGACTCCTGCCATGTAACCGCTGGGGGGAATGGCGACGGGACGACCGGCATTTCTGGGGTTGGGGACGCGAATCCAGGGATAATAGAGGGCGGCAAATTGGGAGCGGCGGTTGAATTCTTCCCGGAGCCAGCGGCTGATTTCTTGGGGTTTTACCCGGTCTGGGGGAGGGTCGAGGATGACCATGCGGTTGGGGGAATTGGGGATATCCCCGTCGGCGGCTCCTTCGCAGAGGCTGACCATGACATCCATGATGCCGTGGAGTTGGTCGATGTTGATCAGGCCGGCTTCGTAGACTTTCATGAGATCGGGGCAAGCCATGATGGTTACTTCGTCGATCTCGAAGAGTCCTCTTACGCCGGTGCGGTCATCGCGAACGCCTTCGAGGTGTTGGGAAAAGCGATCGGGGGAGGGCATGATCAGGGGGGGACTGACTTCGTAGACTCCGTTGCTGGGTCGTCGGGCGAGGGGGGAGCCGCTGATGGAGAGGTCGGTGATGCTGATGTATTGGGAGTCGGCGAGGGCGGTGACGACGTAGGTGGCGACGGCGGAATCGATTTGAGGGTTCATGGTGAGGTGTTCAAATCGTTCTAGTTCTTCGTCCCCTTGGGCGATCGCCACGGTAAAAAATTCTCCTGTATTGGCAGTTAGGGTTGTAGTTTCAGGGTCTGTTCCTTCTGCGGGAGGTTTAGGTTCCCCGTCCATAATCTGGACGCGAATAGCCCGATCAACTGGCACGAGCATTCCTGCGGTTGAGCCATTGTCTGCGGGGGAGGCCAGATCAGAACCGGGACGAATGGAAAATTTTAAGGAAGGACGATTGCCTCGGTTGGTGACGCTAGTGCCAGTGGTGGCAGCGTCTGGTTCTGGGGAACCGGGGAGGCGAGTGCCGATGCTTACTACCCAGCAGCGACCACCGCCATTGAGAAACCATCCATACACACTGAGGGGAAGATAGGCTCCAAAGTCGGTAAATCCGTCGGAGTTGGGTCGCCCAAAGTATTGCAGATATTGATCCCATGTGGTCACCAGCATGGGTTTGAATGGTTCTGCACCACCGCGAATGTCTTCGGTGAAGCCCACGAAGCCGCCCACTGCGGTGGGCACTCCTTCAATGGGACGACTACCGCGATTGACTTCTTCGATGTAAACGCCGGGAGCATAATAATCAAGTCTCGCCATAATGGGGATTCCTTGCAAATATCAAGTTATTGTATTGTGGAGAACTACGGTTAAGAGGTAACCGTATCCAAAACGGATCAACTCAAGTTAGGATATCGTTTTTTCGTAGCTCTTATTACCGATAGGGAAACGATACAATAGGTTGATTCCAAATGTGTCTTTTCTTAAGTGTTTTTGTTGAAGATTTACATAATGTAATATTGTTAAATAAAAGTCAATAAATCCAAAAGTAAGGTGAAGAAATGGCCAGATGGGCTAGAGGGAGTGAAAGGAATGAGTAATTACTTAGCGATCGCCACAGCAACAGCGACTTTACAGCGGATCATTCAACAGGCCATACAAGCAGATGTGGATGGGTCAAGAGTGACCACTGTCCGTCCCGATGGTGCCGGAGGGGGAATTCCCGAAACGGGAGTGAATGTATATCTGTATCATATTAAACGCAATCCTGCCTTGACCAACCAGGATACGCCTAATTTTCAACGGCGGGGAGATATGGTGAAGCGCCGACAAGCCGCGATCGATTTATTTTACGTGATTTCTTGTTATGGCAATGATGCTGAATTAGAGCCGCAACGCTTACTAGGGAGTGTCGCTCGCGTCCTGGAAGATCAATTGGTCTTTACTCCGGCAATGATTCGAGAAACCATCAATGATCCCACATTTTATTACTTGGAGGAATCGGATTTAGCGGATCAGGTTGAGCAAATTCGGACAGAATTTGTGTCTGTATCTACAGATGAATTATCGAAAATTTGGTCAGTGTTTTTTCAGACTCCCCATGCCCTGTCGGTGGTGTATAAAATTACGGTAATTCTGATTGAAAGTGATGTGCCAGCTCAATCGGCGTTGCCAGTGCGCGATCGCCGTCTGATTGGCGGCCCCTTCCCCAGACAACCGATGGTAGAGCAAGTGCTGAATATGACCGGTAAATTTATGCCGATTTTAGCCAACAGTACCCTGCGGATTCGCGGTAAATTCCTCTCTAGTTCCCTGACTCAAGTGAGACTTAACCAAGTAGAGGTAACTCCTCAAGTGATTAATGATACGGAGTTAATCCTGCCATTGCGGCTTGTCCCTAATACCCACCTGCGGGCGGGAGTGCAGTCCCTGCAAGTGATTCATCCCCAAGTACCTCCTTTACCCTCTCCCCCGTCTCCAAATGGCCGTCGTCGCTCTCCGGGGCGACGCACGGCGACGAGAGCGTCCGATCCGGTGCAAAAGGTAGAATCTAATGTGGCTCCCTTTGTGCTGCGTCCGACACTGTTAGGTTGCGAACTGAGAAATATGCAAGGTACGGAGGAAGATCACCGCTCTGGGGAGGCGATCGCCAGTATAAACTTAACCATTAGTCCTGGACAAAGAGTCGTGTTAATGCTCAACGAACGTTCTACCAATAACCCCCTCGCCTACCTTTTTAATAGCAATCCCATTCGCCGGAATACGCAAACGCCGGTAATTCCTATCAGTAATGTCAAACCGGGAGAATATTTTATTCGGATTCAAATTGATGGTGCAGAAAGTTTGCTCGATATAGACTTAGATCCCCAAAGTCCTACCTTTGAACAATACATCGGCCCAACCCTTACCCTAGTCTAGAATTATGCCTTTTTACTACCATCGCACTGTCTATTTTGCCGAAACAGATGCCGCAGGAGTTGTTTACTTCGCTCATCTGTTTCAATTTTGCCACGAAGCCTATGAAGCCTCACTAGCAGCAGCAGGAATTGATCTTTATAGTTTTTTTTGTCAACCAGAATTAGGGTTTCCCATTAGAGAGACTCAGGCTAAATTTTATCGCCCAATGGTTTGTGGAGACCAGCTAAAGATTGAGTTAACTCCTCAGCTAAGGTCAGATCATGAGTATCATATTGAGTATCGCGTATTGAGAGACGATCGCCTAGTAGCGGAAGCTCGCACCCACCACATTTGTCTTGACTCTCAACAGCGGACTCGGCAAAATTTACCAGATTCATTACATTATTGGTTACACCAATGGTCTTGAAATGAATTAATCATTGTTAATCTCTGCATTTAAGGATCAACCCCTTGACTTTGTGGCACAATGAGAGTAAGCAAGAATATTGCTAGTTGAGTGACAACAATACTAGGCCCTGAAGGGAGATTGAACAGAGTTGATAAGGTAATTCCTACAATAGCACTTACTGCTCCGATTGTTGCTGATAAGATGACGTAAAGGGTGAAGTTACCGCTGAGCAATCGAGCCGCACAAGGGGGGATAACAATAAAGGCGCTGACTAATAATACACCGATCGCCTTGATAGAAATGCCCACCACTAAGGACAGAAGCACAATAAAGGCGGTACGATGGGTGGAGACGGAAATACCACGGGCGATCGCCATGGGTTCATTGAGGGTGATCATCATCTGAGTGGGTAAGGTTACGCCCATCCAAACCACACAAATTCCTAATAACACGGCACTAAACACTAAGTCTAGATTGCTCATGGCTAAAATATCGCCAAAGAGCAGATTATTCATGCCGCTTTTATACTGTCCGATCTGACTCAGAATGATAATGGCGATCGCTAATGATGAGGAATAGATCATATTCAGTAAGGCATCTGTCCAGAGCCGAGTTCGCTCTAAAATATAAGTGAATCCTAGGGCAAATAGAGCGGCAAACGGGAGCAGGGTGACTGAGGGATTGAGTCCTAATCCTAGGCTGATGCTGAGTCCTAACAGTGCAGAATGACCGAGGCTATCGCTAAAAAAGGCAAGCTGCCTTAAAATAGTAAAACTCCCCAATAATCCTCCCATAAATCCCATCAAAATTCCCCCCATGAGTGCTCGCTGCATAAAGGGAAATTGAAATAGTTCGATTGCCCGTGATAGTGCCGTTTCTAATAACATGAGGATCGGAGGGGATTATTCTCGACAAGCGTGATGATAGGGGACAAATTCTGAACCATAGGCGGCTCTTAAGTTTTCAGAATTTAAAACCAGTTCTGGAGTGCCTTCGCACAGCAGTACCCGGTTCAGGCATAAAACGCGATCGCATTGTTTGCGTACCCAATCTAAATCATGGGAGATTTGTAGAATTGTCCAATTTTCTTCTTTCTTTAATTGTTCTAATCGTCTGTAAAATTCCGATTCTCCACGCACGTCTAATCCGGCAGGCGCTTCATCCAAAATTAATAATTTTCGCGGCCGAACTAGACAATAGGCTAATAGCACTCGCTTGATTTCTCCCCCGGAAAGTTGACTAATCGATTGCTGTTTGAGATGCCAGGCATCCACTCGTAAAAGCGCTTCTCTTACCGCGACATATCCTTGGCGATCGCTCCACCGAGGCCATTGTACCCCTAAGCGCTCCCACCCCAACCTCACTAATTCTGCTACCGTAATCGGTAAGCGGCGATCGAAAAGAAAGTTTTGTGGGAGATAGGCAATTTGTTGACGAATGGAGGCCGGTAATTTACCCTCAAAACTGAGCGGTTTTCCTAAAATAGACACCTTCCCGGCTCGACGAGGTAAAATCCCTAAAATCCCCTGAATTAAAGTGCTTTTTCCTGCTCCATTGGGCCCAATCAACGCTGTATCTGTACCCGCTGCTAGGGAAAAGGATACATCTCGGACTACTCCCACAGCGCGATCGCGATCAATTATTAATCCTTCCACGTTTAGCACTATTTCTGTCAATCGGCCTCTCCTTTCTCCCGTTCACCCAGATTTCCCCCATCCATCGGGAAGAATTATAGAACGATTATCATTTTAGAAGAATCGGAGACAGAGCACAAGCGCTCGAAACATGGTAACATGAGGACTTGACGCTCAAACCCTAGTTCTATGGCTCCCCTAGCGCTTCTAAGTACATCGAATAAAGCTGGCATTGTAGATCTAGCTCACAATCTAATCGCCGAATTGGGATTTGAGATCCTCAGCAGTGGGGGGACAGCCGCAGCGATCGCCGCCGCCGGATTACCCGTGACTAAAGTCTCTGATTATACCGGATCGCCAGAGATCTTGGGAGGACGAGTCAAAACCCTCCATCCTCGCATTCATGGGGGTATTTTAGCGCGCAAAACCCTAGAAGCCGATCAGCAGGATCTCGCTGCTAACGACATTCGAGCCATTGATCTGGTAGTGGTGAACCTATATCCTTTTACAGAAGCGATCGCCAACCCAGACACCCCCCTAGCAGAAGCCATTGAAAATATCGACATTGGCGGGCCAACTCTCCTGAGAGCAGCAGCGAAAAACTATGCTCATACCACCGTATTATCCGATCCATTAGACTATCTCGCCTATCTGATAGAATGTCGCCGCCACCAGGGTACCCCCTCCCTCGCCTTCCGCAAACAACAAGCAATCAAAGCATTTAACCATACAGCCGATTACGATCGCGCGATCACCGAGTACCTCATCGGTGCAGAAGGATTAACAGATCAAGCATTACCCTCCGCCTTCAGCCTATCGGGGAAGCGGCGACAAAAACTACGCTATGGCGAAAATCCCCACCAACAAGCCGCCTGGTATGAAACCGGCAATGGTAAAACTGGATGGTGTGGAGCAGTAGAACTGCAAGGGAGAGAACTGAGCTATAACAATTTAGTCGATTTAGAAGCCGCCCGCCAAATCATCGCCGAATTGACAGAAAAACCAGCCGTCGCCATTCTCAAACATACCAATCCCTGCGGTGTAGCAGTAGCAGAAACCTTACTAGAAGCCTATCAAAAAGCATTAGCCGCCGATCCGACTTCCGCCTTTGGAGGAATTGTCGCCTTAAACCGCCCCATTGATTGTCCCACAGCAGAGCAATTAACCAGTACCTTTTTAGAATGTGTAGTAGCGCCGGGATGCGATCCAGAAGCAGAAAAAATTTTGCACAAGAAAGCCAAGGTGCGAGTATTGGTACTCCCTGACTGGTGCCAAGGGCCGGAGGTGATAGTTAAGTGTATCGCGGGCGGATTTTTACTGCAAGAGAGCGATCGCACCCTCACCTCTCCAGAAGACTGGCAAGTGGTAACCGAAAAACCCCCTACCCCAGCCCAATTAACAGAATTATTATTTGCCTGGAAAGTCGTCAAGCACGTAAAATCTAATGCGATCGTCATTACCAAAGATCAAACCACCTGTGGCATAGGCGCAGGACAAATGAATCGGGTAGGATCGGTAAAAATTGCCGTAGAGCAAGCCAGAGAAAAAGCCAGAGGTGCAGTGCTTGCCAGCGATGCCTTTTTCCCTTTTGACGACTCAGTGCGCGTCGCCGCTGCCGCCGGAATCGAAGCCATTGTACAACCAGGAGGAAGTCTGCGAGATCAAGAAGCGATCGCCGCCGCCAATGAGTTAGGCTTAGTAATGGTGTTTACTGGCACTCGCCACTTTCTCCACTAACCCATGCAGAGCCAACAGCAACCTCCAGCCCCCACTATTCAGGTTACCCTCCTCTTAGCAGGAGGCCATCAATATACCCTACCTCTGCCCTCCCATTCCCCCATTCTCATCGCCTTGATGAAAGCCTTAGCCGCTCAGACAGGCAATTCCCATCGCACAGAACCCTCCCAATTATTCCAAATTCCCTTAAACGAAGATCAACAGGCACTGTGCTTTCCCAGTCATCACCTCATTGGCGTAGTCACAGAACCCCCCATTTATGTGCAACAAAAGCCACCAGTAGCAGCCGCTCCAGCACCTCAGCCTGCCAATCCCCCAATCATTCCCTCTCAGTTTGTGCAGCTAGATCACTTTTTCAGCCCAGAAGAATGCGATCGCCTGCTAAAATACGTCACACAACGACAAAAAGACTTCACCAGCACCACCACCTCCACCGGAGAAGCCGACTACCGCCACTCCACCGTCCTCTATCACTTTCCCGAATTTTCATCCCTGATCATCGCACGAGTCAAAGCCATCATTCCCCAAATCTTATCTCAACTCGATCGCCCCCCATTCGTCCCTCAAGACATAGAAGCCCAACTCACCGCCCACAACGACGGCAACTACTTCAAACTCCACAACGATAACGGCTCCCCCGACACAGCCACCAGAGAACTCACCTACGTTTACTACTTCCACCATCAACCCAAAGCCTTTACCGGCGGAGAACTCCTCATCTACGATAGCTACATCAAAAACGGCTACTACACCAAAGCCGACACCTACCACACCATAGAGCCTCGCCACAACAGCATCGTCTTTTTCCTCAGCCGCTGCCTCCACGAAGTTCGCCCCGTCAGTTGTCCCTCCAAAGCCTTCCGAGATAGTCGATTTACCATCAACGGTTGGGTAAGACGCTCCTAAACACCCAAATCATCTTCTCATCCCCCATCAACATACCGCCGCCACATCTGCTCATAAGCCTTTTCCATCTCACGGGCAAACCTCTTCCCATTCCACAGGGGCGACGTTTTACGAGACTCCCTCAACTTCCACACCACCTTTTGTCGCAACTCCGGTTCCCTTCCCAGACGCACTCCCCACTCAATATACTCCTCATCCGTCCAAGCAATTCCCTCCGTTACCCCCACATTCATCATCATCGTATAACTATTTCGCGCCGCAAACTGTTGCCCCACTCGCGTCACCAAAGGAATCCCCATCCACAACGTTTCCAGCGTCGTCGTCGCCCCATTATAAGGATAAGTATCGAGTACCACATCTGCAATACTCATATTCGCTCGATGCATCGCCTCTGAAGGCGCAGGCAGCACAAACTTCAAGCGCTCTTCAGAAACCCCTTCCTCCTCAGCCAACTGTATAAACAACCGTTTAATAGCCTCTTGATCCCCAAATCCTTTAATCAAGAAATAACTATTCGGCACTTCCTTAATAATTTTCAACTGCAATCTAGCCGTTTCGGGATGGCGCTTATAGCCTCGCTGAGAACTAAAATACAAAATGCCATCACTAGGAATATCTAACATCTCGCGGCGCAAAGCAGGCACACCCACCTCAAAGCCATCAATCGCCACATAGGTTTCCGGCAATCGCCAAATCTTCTCACGATAATAATCCTGAGCATTATCCGGTAATACATAAGGATCGGCAATCATATAATCCACCGTAGGAATTCCCGGCGCATCCCACCCCAACCAACTTACTTGAATCGGAGCCGGTTTCATCGCCATTACCGCGCCAGCCAAATCTAGGGTTAAACTATCCATATCTACGAGAATATCAACTTGATCTTCACTGATTTGATTGGCTGCTTCAAAGTAATCTAGCCCTAATTTCCTTGCCTGAGTGACATTCTCCACATACCATTCTTGTAAAGGATCTTTGAACAGAGAGCGATAGTTCACCACATAAGCATAGATATCATACTTTTCGCGATCGTGATGTTGAAATAACCATCGCGCCAACCATCCTACGGAATGAGTTGCCATACAGTGAGAGAGGTAGCCAATTCTCAACCGTTTGTTGGGATCAGAAGGAGGATGCCAACTTTGCCGATACCGCTGAATCTGCTCTTGAGCATGAAATTCAATTCCCACCTGGGAAAATTGAGCTAAATAGTTATGAATATGGCGATTCTGGGCAGCATTATCTTGAAAGTAGGGGAAAAAATAACCTGTTGTATAGAGACGAATGCTGGTAACTAATTCATAATTGCGTGCGTCTTCTGGATGCAGAGAAAGCAGTAATTCACTTTGTTGATTAGAAACGGTTACGGCTTCTTGCCAATATCCTCCTGCTCCCATGAGAGCACGGATTTGTAAATAGTTGCCAATAATTTTATCCAGGGGGGTTTTAGAGAGAGAATAGGCTTTTTTGGCGGCTTCAATGCCTTTGTCATACTCTGGGGTACTTTGATAATAAGCTGATAAGTGTCGCCAAGCTTCGAGGTTTTCGGGAGCCGCTTTGAGCACGATTTTGGTTAAGGTGACGGCTACATCAGGACGTTGGAGGTTTTGGGTGATTTTCAGACAAGAAAAGAGCAGAATGTCGATAAAGTATAGAGGATTGTGACAAAGGACGTGGGGTAAAAAAGCCTCTGCTATTTTGGGGGTGGTAGGATCGAGAGGGATTTTATCTAAAAAGAGTTGTAGGGTTTGTAGCAGGAGGCTAAAATCCAGATTTACTGTTTTTGGATCTGCGGCGAGAAGGGAGAAGATTTGTGTTGCTTCTATCTCTTCTTCTGTCAGGGTTTCTAACTTTAGTCCTAGTTGTATAAGTTTGAGTAGATTAGTGATATCACTGGGGTTAATTTCCCGAATGTGCTGGCGAATTACCCAGGCTAATTGATGATTGTTAGCCTTTTCTAGGCGATCGCCTTCCCTGGCTAAAATTTCAATTAATTCTGCTGTCCAGGTTTCTGCTTCTTCTTCATTTCCTTCACCGATGACAAGCATCCAGGTGACTTGAGCTTCAATTTCTTGTCCTTGCAAGAGCAAGGCGAGTCCTAGGTACCAATAGGCTGATCTGGATGCTGGCTCAAGATCAACTATTTTTTGGTATAGGGTAATAGCGCGAGTATAGTCTTCAGTGGTTAGGTATTCTAAGGCTTGTTGATGTAAGTCGGCTGTAGTGGTTTCTACCATAGTCAGTTGAGAGTTGGCAGGGGATGGTGAAAAATTAGGGTGAGTAAACCAGTTTACTCACCCTTGATCCTATGAATTTGGAAAGGAGGTTAGGCTCCCAAGTTCTGGTTGTCTGAGATCCTAAAGCTTAGGTGGCACCTAAGTCTACCCAACCGCCGGGGCAGAAAGGACCAGTCTCAGCACTAAAGGAAGTCATTACTACTTTAGTATCGACAGCGTTGCTTTCACAAAGAACAGCTAAGGTAGTTGCTTCACTGGTAGCTTGAACGGTGCTGGCAGAAACTCCACCAATGTAGGATTTCAGGACTTTGGGTTTAGCTTGTCCAAGGTTGGTGACTTGGCTGGCCTGAGTAATAGATGCAATCCCGGCACCAGCGGCACCGCTAATGGCGTAGACGTAGTTAACGGTTTCGGTTTTGATCCCTAAACCTAGTGTACCCAGGGTAGAGGTGAATCCGCCTTTTTCGAGGTAGAATGCCTGTTGCTGCCGGTTCATAGAGCCAGTGTATTGCTTGGCTTCAGATTGCTTGGCTTTGTTGGCTTGGTTGAGGAAGGAGGGGAGGGCGATCGCTGATAAAATACCGATGATGATGATCACCACCAGCAGTTCAATCAGGGTAAATCCTTCGTCTTCCTTTTTCTGGATCAGGTGTTGCAGGAACTTCGTTCTAAATTCGGTCTTCATGAGATGTGCTTCTCCTTGGGTGCAGATATCGGCTTCTAGCTCCATTAAGGGTAGTTTACCCACATCTTTCTGGTTTGATATCACTACCTTTCATTTTTTTGGTTCAGTCTCTTGCAGATCGGACGCAGTCCCACCTGCATCAGGATTCCAGGAGCAGATATCCTTGTTCGTACAGGGAGATGAGCATCAGTTGCACTTGTTGAATTGCCTGGGGGGGGTTGATTGCTTCTCCGGTGATGGGATCGAGGGGATGGAGGTTTTGCCACCGTGTCGCTAAGGAGGAAAACGATTGAGAGCCGTCTATCAGGGGGAGCAGGAGACCGATCGCTTTACTATCGATCCACCAGGTCAATCCTGGGTTAATGGGGAGATAATCGTTGAGGTTGATGCTTCTGACTTCTGTAATTGCGGCGATCGCCTCTGCTTTAAATTTTGCTGTTCTCAGTTGCGGATGGAAGTGAGCTTGTGCCTGTTGCCACCGTTGCTCTGTCCATTCTGCTGGGGGGATGATTTGGCGATCGCCTTGAGGATGACCACACCACAGATCCAATAATCGCTGCCCAGAATGTAATAATTCATGGAAGCGCAGTTGTTCTGCCAGGGAAAATTCGGAGAGTTTCATCACCAAATCAATCGGTAATTCATCCCAATTCTTGAATAAACTGAGCAGATCCCACTCCGTCCAATTAATCATGCTGATAAATTCTAGATTGCTGGTTTCTAGAAACTCAAAGATCTCAGCAATGGTAAATCCTTGATCTCCCACCAGCAGATGATTAGAGCGCAGTAATTCATCAAAATTCTCAAATTCTGGCTTCCAAGCAACCATTTTCAGAAATATGTGATCTTTCAGGTTTTTCATCACTTCCCGCACCATTTGGCATTCGTTGGCTTGGGGAGATTGATCCATTAATCCCAGTTTTTTCCAAGCTTCCTGGGCCCGAAAATAGGGTTGACGATGAATGGCACTATGTAAATTAAACCGCAATATTCCGTCAGAGTTTAAGACGGCTTTTAAAGATTTTAAGCCTTGGAGGATATCCGGGAGTAAATACAAAACCTCATCACAATTGATGTAGTCAAAGGTCAGTCCTAACTGTGGAATTTCTTCGAGGGCAGAAACATAAAATTCAGCCTGGTCAAAACCATGAAATTTGAGGCGATCGCGGGCAATTTCTACCGATTTTTCAGAAATATCAATACCCACCACCTTAGCCCCTGGATTAGCCTCTGCTAAAATTAAAGACTTATAACCACTCCCACAACCGGCATCTAAAATAACCTTCCCTTTGGCATCAATCACTTTTTGATCTCGCCGGTAAAATGCCGTCACCATATTGTGCAGATAAAGGGAGTGATAATTCTCTTTAGGAGAATCTGCTAAGGGGGCATTATAATAAGGAAGAGCATCAAACTGATCTCGAATTTTATCGATATCGCGCATAATCGGTAAGGGGTTATGGGTAATTGGAGATTAATCCATCCTTTGAGTTTAGCTTACTTAGTTTCTCAATCATGAGTCTTTCTGTTTCATCTTCTTCTCTCTCATTCTGTATGATTGCTAAAAATGAACAGGAGAATCTTCCGCGCTGTCTAGCCAGCGTACAACCCTATATCGATGAAATGATTGTGGTTGATACAGGTTCTGAAGATCACACAGTAGAGAGCGCGAGAGCCTATGGCGCTAGAGTAGCATTTTTCTCCTGGTGTAATGACTTTGCGGCGGCTCGAAACTATGCTATCAGTCAAGCTTCCTGTGATTGGATTTTAATGCTCGATGCCGATGAAGAGTTGCAAGTGGCTTCAAAGCAGTGGCGATCAAGTATCGCTCAGGACTCCCAAATTATTGCTCATTGGTTATTTTTAAGAGATTTACATCTGAACATCACGCCCCTGCGTACCCCACGCCTATTTCGCCGGATAGAGGGATTGGGCTATACGGGATGTTATCACGAACAACTGACGTATCACCAACAGGCGATCGCCGCATCCGCCATTCAAGAACTCCCAGAAGTCACCATCCTCCATCACGGCTATGCTCAGGAGCAACTCTGGCACAAACGCCTCCATCGTGATATTCCCCTCCTCGAAGCCAGACAACAACAGGAAACCCTCACCCTACACCTACTCACTACCCTAGCCGATGCCTACCTTCAAACCGATCAACTCGAAAAAGCCCAACACTGCTGGCAACAAGCCCTAGAGCGCTTATTTCCCCATCTGCTCAGTGGGCAACTCCCCCCAGAAACCACTCGCTTACCCGCTCTGCTCTTTAGCATCGGCGCTAACCTCTTGTACGAACAAAATGATTACGAAACTCTTCTCCTGATTACCCGACGCGGTTTAGAATGGTTTCCCGACTATCCCCCGTTGCTGCATCTGAGCGGCTTACTCTTAAAAGAACTGGGCTTTTCTTTAGGCGCGGCTGCCTACTTTCAGCAGTGCTTACACTTAGGCAAAAGTGGCAACTACTTCCGTCGCGAACCCTTTGATTTTCATTTCATGACTACCTTACCGGCACGAGACTTAGGGTTACTCTATCAAGAATTAAACGACGTTCCTAAAGCCAGAGAAGCTTTTCAGCAGGTACTCGCTTTTGATCCCCACGATTCTCTCGCCAGAGAATATTTGGGCTGGTTAACCTGATAGATACAATGATGATTGGTTTATGGTAGGGGCAGGTTTCAAACCCGCCCCTACTGTTTCCTCTGTCATCTTAAATGGTACAATTAAGACCACCAGATTTTTTGCTAAACCGAGCATTTTCGCGATAATCTACTTGACAATCAATGACAGCTGGTACAGGTTGCACCAGAGCTTCTTTGAGAATCGGCAATAATTCTGGCGCGGATTCCACTCGATACCCTTTTAATCCCATGCTTTCAGCAAATTTAACAAAATCGGGATTGCCAAATTTAATGAAGGCAGATTCACCATATTGGTCTTCCTGTTTCCATTCAATTAAACCATAGCCACCATCGTTAAAGATAATGGTAACGAAGGGAGTGCCGACGCGCAGGGCGGTTTCGAGTTCTTGACAGTTCATCATGAATCCGCCGTCTCCGCTGACAGCGACCACTTTACGGTTAGGATACACCAGTTTGGCGGCGATCGCCCCAGGAATGGCAATCCCCATCGCCGCAAAACCGTTAGAAATCAAACAGGTATTGGGGCGATCGCAATGATAATGACGGGCAATCCACATTTTATGAGCGCCCACATCAGAAATCACAATATCTTCTGGTCCCATTACCTGACGCAAATCATAAACTACCTTTTGGGGCTTAATGGGAAAATGATCGTCTTCTGCATACTGTTCGTAATCTGCCCGAATATCTGCCCGCAGTTGATGAATATAAGGATCGGGTTTCTCCCCACGTTCACAGCGCCGCACAATTTCCAACAGGGAATCAGAAATATCCCCAACCACTTCCACTAAAGGAATATAGCTACTATCAATTTCCGCCGGATTCGCACTAATATGAATAATCGGAATATTCCCCTGTGGATTCCACTTTTTCGGGGAATATTCAATCAAATCATAACCAATGGCAATCACTAAATCCGTGCGATCAAAAGCACAACTGATAAAATCCCGCTGTTTTAATCCAGTTGTCCACAGTGATAGGGGATGGGTATAGGGAATCGCTCCTTTGCCCATAAATGTATTGGCTACAGGAATATTCAGATGGGTGCAAAACTCCGTTAAAGCTTCACTGGCATTCGCTCGAATTGCGCCATTTCCCACTAAAATCAGGGGAAATTTGGCTTTAGAAATCGCTAAAGAGGCTTCATTAATGCTATGGAACGAGGCATAATACTTGTCTTTAGTATCCCGTCGCAATGGCTCTCCCGCCACTTCCATGGCAGCAATATTTTCGGGTAGATCGATATGGACAGCACCGGGTTTTTCTGTTTGCGCTAACTTAAAGGCACGCCGGACAATTTCTCTGGTATTACTAGGACGAACAATTTGGGTGTTCCATTTGGTCACGGGGTCAAACATAGCGACCAAATCCAGATATTGATGGGATTCAATGTGCATTCGGTCTGTCCCGACTTGGCCGGTAATCGCGACCAGGGGTGCGCCATCGAGGTTGGCATCTGCAACGCCGGTCATCAGGTTGGTGGCTCCAGGGCCGAGAGTGGAGAGGCAAACGCCTGCTTTGCCAGTCAGACGACCATAAACATCGGCCATGAAGGCTGCGCCTTGTTCGTGACGAGTGGTAATAAATTGAATCGAGGATTGGGTGAGTGCTTTCAGCACTGCCATGTTTTCTTCTCCAGGGAGTCCAAAGATGTATTGCACACCTTCGTTTTCTAAGCATCGGATCAGTAGTTCAGCAGTATTCATGGAGGTAGGGGTAGGTTTATTTAATCCAAACGGTTTTGATGTTGACGAATTCTCGGATGCCTTCTTGGCTGAGTTCTCGGCCATAGCCTGATCGCTTAATGCCTCCGAAGGGAAGACGAGGATCGGATTTGACCATGCCGTTGATGAAAACGGCTCCGGCTTCGAGTTCCTGAATGAGGCGATCGCGCTCTTGAGGGTGATTAGTCCATGCACTGGCTCCCAAACCAAGAGCCGGCCCATTTGCTAAGGTAATGGCTTCCTCTAGAGTTTTCACGCGGAAGAGCAAGGCTACCGGGCCAAAAAATTCTTCCGTATCGGCTGGAGTACCGGGGGGAATGTCGGTCAAAATCGTGGGAGGGTAAAAGTTTCCTGGGCCGTCTAAGGGTTTCCCGCCAATGAGTACTGTTGCTCCTTGAGAGACACAGGTTTGTACCAGTTGATCGAGTTCTTGGAGGATGCTGGGGGTGGCCAGGGGGCCGATATCGGTAGTTTCTAATTGGGGGTCTCCGATGGTGAGAGTTTGGTATTTTTCCAGGAGGGCTTGCTGGAAATCATCTGCGATCGCCTCGGCGAGAATGAAGCGTTTCGCCGCAATGCAGGATTGGCCGTTATTTTGCAGTCGGGCTGTCACGGCTGTATTAACTGCTGCTTCAAGATTCGCACTTTCTAGGACAATAAACGGGTCGGTTCCTCCCAGTTCGAGAACAGTTTTTTTAATGTGTTTACCAGCGATCGCCGCCAAGCTGGCTCCGGCTGGCTCCGATCCGGTTAAAGTCGCTGCTTTGACGCGATCGTCACTGATGATGGCAGCCACTTTATCTGCCCCCACCAGTAAGGTTTGAAAGGCTCCTGGGGGAAATCCGCTGGCGATAAAAATCTCTTCTAGGGCGATCGCGCATTGAGGCACGTTAGAAGCGTGTTTGAGCAGTCCCACATTCCCTGCCATCAGGGCAGGGGCGGCAAACCGAAATACTTGCCAGAAGGGAAAGTTCCAAGGCATCACTGCCAAGATCGGCCCCAAGGGATGGTAGGTGACAAAACTTTGACTAGCGTCAGTTTCTGTATAAGTAGGACTGAGGAAAGTTTCACCGTTTTCAGCGTAGTAGCGACACACAGAGGCGCATTTCTTGACTTCGGCGATCGCCGCTTTAATCGGTTTTCCCATTTCTTCGGTAATAATTTTACCAAACTTTACGGCTTCAGCTTCTACGCGATCGGCTACTTGATTCAGCCATATCGCCCTTTGAGCAAAGGAGGTCTGCCGATATTCCCGAAAAGTTTGATCCGACCTCCCTAATTTGACTGCTAATTCAGCATCGGTAAGGGCTGTAAATGTTTTGAGCGTTTCTCCTGTTGCTGGGTTGACAGTTGCAATAGCCATCCCGATTCTCCGTGAGTAGACAGTAGACAGTAAAGTCAGAGACAGAGGTCTGCCCCTACTGTCGATGAAGGCGATCGGGGTTATCCGTGATACTGTATCTGCCAATACTGATAGTTCTGTTTAAATTTTAGATACAATAGAAGATTGGCATCTTTAAACTCTACAATTTGTATCACTTACAGCCAGCTCAATCTCTGGAAACATGAAGAAATGTATCAATAGCACCGTCTCTTGCTCACTTCCATCCTGTTTTTTTCTTTCTCCTGAGAAACAGGAAGACCCTAAAATGTAAGACAATTCCAGAATACCTATCCATCAGACAACTATGACGATCGCCGAAATTCTAGAGAAGGGAGGAGCAACCATTGGCCCATTACTATTCTTGTCCGTACTAGCCCTCAGTACCATTATTGAACGATTATGGTTTTGGTGGACAGTGTTAACCAAAGAAAAAGAACTAATTGAACAAATTCTGGAAGCAGCCCGTGAAGACTGGAATACTGCCCCGGAAATTGCGCGGCGTACCAGCGATCAACCCGTGGGAAGATTTCTCTACGCACCTTTACGCCTGAGAAGCCCAGATCCAGAAGTCTTTCGTTTAGCCTTAGAAGCAGCCGCTGACGACGAAATTGCAGCAATGCGTCGAGGGGATAAAATCTTAGAAGCAGTCATTGCCCTTGCGCCCATGCTAGGCTTGCTGGGCACAGTGTTAGGATTAATTAACTCTCTTAGTTCTATCAGTATTGGCGATTTAGCAACTGCCTCTACCCGTGGTGTCACCTTGGGAATTAGTGAAGCTTTAATTAGCACTGCCGTCGGTTTGATTATTGCCATTGCCTCTGTAGCCTTTTATCGCCTGTTTCAAGGGTTAATTTTTACTCAGGTGAAGCTCTTCCGTCGTGCCGGTAGTGAACTGGAAGTATTGTATCGCCAATATTGGGCGGATGGAGAAAGTGACTATCTGGCAAAAACGCCTCGTTCAATTCGCAAAAGTTCTAGTAAATCTGATGGTTCAGATGCACCTTAAAGTTTAAGAATCAGAGCTTTCTTCCGGTGGAAAAACTCTGAACATTTCGGCCAAAATCCTGTTAGAAAATAGGAATCCTTCAGGATCGCTCAGGGCAATTTGTCCTTGACTGGGTAAGGGGTTTCCTGGCAACCAGGGTTGGTTATCTGGGATACGGATCTGAATCCAACCTTGTTGATAATAGGGATACCAATAGGGACTGATTTTTGCGAAATAATCCTCACTAAATTGATCCCGTACTTGCTCTAGGGGAAGACCTTCTGCTAATCGTAATCCTAGCATGACGGTTTCAATAAATTGCTCTGTAGAGGAAGTGGGAAAAGTATCAATAGGTTGTCCTGATTGCAACCACTCATAATATTTTTGCCGAGTGCGCGGGCGGGTAAATCTTACGTTGTCTAGGTAACTGGTTGCTCCCATTCCCCAGCCGTAGTAAGGCTGATTGTGCCAATACACTCGGTTGTGGCGGCATTGATAGCCGGGTTGGGCGTAGTTAGAAATTTCATAATGTTGGTAAGACGATCGCCCCAAAAACAATCCTGTTAAACGATACAAATTAGCACTGAGATCATCACTAGGTAGAGGCGCTTCTCCTGGTTGATAGCGGCGAGAAAATACGGTTTTGGGTTCCACAATTAAATCGTACACAGAGATATGGGGAGGGGCAATAGCCACAACCCTTTCTAAGGTATGTTCCCATTGCTGTTGTGTTTGATGAGGTAACCCGGAAATCAAATCTAAACTCCAATTTTTGACCCCCGTTTGCCAGAGCAGATCGATCGCCCGCTCGACTTCTTGTACCCCGTGCGATCGCCCACACAATTGTAGCAACTCATCCTCAAAAGCTTGTACCCCCAAACTAATCCGATTCACCCCTAAATCGAGAAACCCTCGCAGCTTTTCCCGATCAAACGTGCCGGGATCAATTTCCATTGAAATCTCCGCATCACCTGCCAACCCCAAATGGCGATCCAGAGTCATTAAAATCTTGTCTAATTGGGCAACACTCAGCAAAGAAGGCGTACCGCCCCCCAAAAATACCGTATCTAAAGCCACTCCCCTAGCAGCAGTAGACTCAATTTCTGCCGTCAAAGCCGTGATATAGTGCCCTATCGCAGGAGAATCCTCTCCCCAACGGTGATCGCCCACCACCGCGATCGCAAAATCACAATAAAAACAGCGACGGCGGCAAAACGGAATATGCACATAACCAGCACGGGGCATATCCACCCACTTCACCCCCACCTACAATCTAAAGCAATCCCATAGAAACACAGGGACACAACACACAAGATATAATATAAACTATCCCTCTCCTTTCAAAGAATGAATCTGGGGGTCTCCAACCCATTCATGTCGGACGCAGTCCCAAACCCCATTCAACATCAGGTCAAACTATGCTTGACGCAATTATCATCATTTCATTCATCATAGCAGGAATCGGCATCGGTTTCTACGGCGTAGAATTACTCCCTAGCAGCGTTTTAGACCAAGTAAGTAACCCCGACGGACTCCGTTCCGTCACCGCTGGCTTTGCCGCCCTGATTATGGGAGCCGTAGGCTTATTCGTCCAAACCTCCTATCGCCGCCTCGAAGCCCAAGTCCGCGAAATGCCCGTAGAAGTCCTACTCACCCGCTCCATTGGCCTAGTCGTAGGCCTATTAGTCGCTAACCTGATGTTAGCGCCCCTCTTCTTACTCCCCATTCCCCAAGAATTCGGCTTTATCAAACCCCTCGTCGCTATTTTAGGCAGCCTTCTCTTCGCCTTCTCCGGGATTTCCCTCGCTGATACCCATGGTCGGTCATTTTTGCGACTGATTAACCCCCACAGTATGCAAAGCCTCCTCGTCGCCGAAGGAACCCTCAAACCCGCTGCTACGAAAATTCTCGATACCAGTTGCATCATTGACGGCCGTCTCCAAGAATTATTAGCCACAGGCTTTATTGAAGGGAAACTGTTGGTTCCCCAATTTGTCCTGCAAGAATTGCAGCTAGTGGCAGATGCTGGCAATGATCAAAAACGGATTCGGGGTCGTCGTGGCTTAGAGATTCTCAATCGCATTCGAGAAAGCTATCCTGATCGGATTGCTATTCACCCGGCTGATTATGAAGAAATTGCCACAGTCGATGCCAAATTAGTCCATTTAGCCCAAGAAATTAATGGGACTTTACTGACTAATGATTACAATCTCAACCAGGTGGCTAGTTTACAGCAAGTGTCCGTATTGAATATCAATGACCTTGCTCAAGCCATGCGTCCCGCTTACTTACCGGGAGATGATTTGGACTTAAAGATTATCAAGCAAGGGCGAGAACCAGAACAAGGGGTCGGCTATCTTGATGACGGTACAATGGTAGTTGTGGAAGAAGGGGGGCAATACATTGGGATAGAGTTGCGGGTAGTGGTAACCGGAGCACTCCAAACTTCGGCGGGGCGCATGATTTTTGCCCGTCCTCAAGCGTCTGTGATGGCTTAAGTTTAGTTCTGTGGAACTTAGACAGGTCATTATTGTTCACAAAGCCGGCCATTTGGTGAGTCGGCAGGGTGCTGAACGATGTGCTAAGGAATTGGGGGCCTTGGGATGTCGGGTGCTGATGGGCCCATCTGGGCCAAAGGATAATCCTTATCCGGTGTTTTTGGCTTCGGCGGCGGAGCCGATTGATTTGGCGGTGGTGTTGGGTGGAGATGGGACGGCTTTAGCGGCAGCGAGGGAGTTGGCAGCAGAGGGAATTCCGATTTTGGCGGTGAATATTGGTGGTCATTTGGGCTTTTTAACGGAGTCGGCGGAGAATTTTCGGGATACGGCCCAGGTGTGGGAGCGATTGCAAGGCGATCGCTATGCACTGCAACGACGGATGATGTTACAGGCAGCGGTGTATGAGGGGAATCGCCGGTGTGTTCCCCCTGTGAGCGATCGCTTTTTGGCTTTGAATGAAATTTGTATTAAACCGGCTTCTAGCGATCGCATGATTACTTCTAAACTAGAGATTGAAATTGATGGGGAAGTGGTCGATCAATATCAGGGAGATGGCTTAGTCGTCGCTACTCCGACTGGCTCGACTTGTTATAATCTCTCTGCCAATGGGCCGATTATTCATGAAGGCATGGAGGCGATCGCCGTCACCCCCATTTGTCCCCTCAGTTTGTCCAGTCGTCCTATTATTATTCCTTCCGGTTGTATTGTGAGTGTGTGGCCCTTAGCTGACTACGATTTAAGTACCAAACTCTGGACAGATGGAGTGCTTGGGACTGCCATTTGGCCAGGTCATCGCGTGGATGTGAAAATTGCCGAATGCCAAGCTAAGTTTATTATTTTAGAGGAAAATCATTCCTACTACAGAACTTTACGCAATAAGCTGCAATGGGCCGGCACTCGCATTGAATTGAATAATAATCATCGCGCTTAATTTTTGAGAAATGAGTCATGACTAATACGATCCATCCGATTTTTTGGCAAATTCATTGCGATCTTCCCAGAGAAGGCCCAGGGGATTTTGCTTGCACACAACGGGCCTTTTCTTTATTAACCCATCTGCCAGAACTTCCTCGAATTCTGGATATTGGTTGCGGGCCAGGTCAGCAAACTCTGGATTTAGCTCAACTGACTGCCGGAGAAATTATTGCCGTTGATATTCATCAACCTTATCTGGCTCGATTAAGCGATGCTATTGAGCGTCAGAGATGGGGCGATCGCCTTCAGGTACTCAAGGCTGATATGCTTCACCTGCCCTTTTCACCCCAGACTTTTGATGTGATTTGGTCAGAAGGAGCGATTTATAATATGGGGTTTGATCGGGGATTAAATGCTTGGCGATCGCTCCTGAAACCCAGAGGATATTTAGCCATCACCGAACTCACTTGGTTAGATCCCCATCCTCCAGAAGTAGTCCGCCATTTTTGGCAACAAGGCTATCCTGCCATGAGAAATCTTACCGCCAATATCACGGCTCTAGAAGCCGCCGGATATACCTTAATCGACACTTTTGTCTTACCAGAAACAGCCTGGTGGAACGCCTATTACCATCCCTTAAAAGAAAGGATCGTGCAACTACAATTAGAGTATGCCGAGGATGCACAAGCTCTCTCGATTTTAGAGGAGGAAGACCAAGAAATCAAGCTCTATCAGCAATATAGCCAATATTATGGGTATGTTTTTTATGTGGCTCAACTCACGCTATGAGCTTTCCTAGGTGAGCCAATCACCGGATCAACCCACCTTCAGAATGATTAAACGGAGTAAATGCTCAATTGCCATTTACTCCCGATCTCAATAGGATGATGTGATCGGAGCGGCGGGATTTGAACCCACGACCCCCACTACCCCAAAGTGGTGCGCTACCAAGCTGCGCTACGCCCCGTTTGCAGAATCCTATTCTAGCACAAGGGCAAGAAAATTAAAACCCCTCTAGGGTATTTAATGCTTGAATCAGTTCCGGAGCGATCGCCCTTGGCCAAGTTCCTTCTGCACGGCGGCCCCTATTGAGAATAAAATGAAGATCGAAACTGTGGGGATAACCTTGTACTTCCATCCACACTAAGTTCCCTTCCGCTTCACAGGTAATTTTTTCTTCTGCCATCAACTCAGCCGCCATTTGATCTAGGGTAGCGATCAACTGTTGCAACAAAGCGCCAAACTGCTCAAACTCAGAAGCAGTTAGTTCCACAGCCCAATGTTCTCCAGCCAATAGAGCCGGATACTCTTGCTGCTGTGGATTCCATCCCACTCGCCATCCCTGTCCCTGTTTGATCACCGCTGTTGATTTTGAGGAGTATATAAACCCACTAATACATCTATTAAGGCTTCTCGTTGCGATCGCGTTAAATTTTGGATCGCCAGGCGATCCCCCTCTATCGGATTTTTTGACAACACATCCGCCCCTGGATACATCTGTTCATACATAATCTCATTAGCTCCCAAATAATCCGCCAGAGTCAGTTTCCAGTCTAAGCGATATCCAGGACTGCGGCTTTTCACATAAATATGATAGCGAATTAACCGAGAAGCCAACGTATTCTCCACCTTCACTTGCCGATCCAAACCACCCACATACTGATTTTCTAGAGGTAAATCGGGCAGTTTTTCATACACTAAACGCCAGAGTTCCGTAGGTCTGATCCGAGACTGAGCCAAGGCGGATGGTGCCGCCCCCTGATACATCAGCCCCCACAGAAGCAACAGAGATGGCATGAGCATCAGCAAAAAGCGTTTGCAGTTCATTCTCCAATAATTTCCGGTTGAGTTAACTCATCAGACATTTCGATCACCGCGCGAATCACCGGTTTCATTTTGGGATCATCTAAGTTGTCAAAATCTTCGTAACGTCGGCGCTGGGCACGATGGGCAACTTGGACAGTAATCCGGTATCGATTGGAGGCAGCCTTAATCAGGTCTTCAGCGCGACGCATGAGTTCTTGACTATCTATGGCAGAGCGTTTGTGCATATCCGAGCTAAGAGCAATTAAGAGAATTGTTTCTAGTCTATCCTGAAATTGATGGGATGCTAAAAGTCCAGGAGAATAGAGGAATTGGCAGCCATAATTTGGTTATAACCATTCGTTTTGGCTTGATTGAGGGCGTATTGGGCTAATTCTACCAGGAGTTGGTGTTGAAGGTCAGTGCGAGGGACTAGGGAGGAGGTGCCCATACTTAAGGTTAAAGTTTGGGCAACGGGGGAGGTTTTGTGTTCTAAATCAAGACCAATGACATTGTGTTGAATCATACGTGCCACATGAAGAGTCCCCGCTAGATCTGTGTGGGGAAGTAGGAGGGCAAATGCTTCAGCGCTATATCGAAACGCGATATCGGCTGGTCGTTTGATGGCTTGGCGGACGGCATCAGCTAATAGTTGGAGACAAAATTCTCCACTGAGGTGGCCGTAGGTTTCTGTGTAGAGGAGGAAGTAATCGATTTCACAGATAATTAGTCCTAGGGGCGATCGCTCTCTAGAGAGTCGTCGCCATTCTTTCTGGAGGATTTGCTCAAAACGGCGGCGGTTAGACAGTTGGGTGAGGCTATCAAAGGCGGCTAGTTGTTTGAGTTCTTGATTCGCTTCTTTGAGTTGTTCATAGAGTTCACAGTGTTGAATTGCTAGGCTCAGTTGAGCCGCTATATCTCGAACCATTTGGGTTTCCCAGGGTTCCCATTGGCGAGGTTGATGACATTCCTGCACGACAAATAATCCCCAGAGATAAGTATCAGAAAGGGGATAGTTTCGAGAGGTAATGGGGAGGCCAGAGGAATCTTCTTCTAAGGGTAAGGAGTAGGGGGATGAGGTGAGGGGAATTCCTCGTTCAATCGGTACAATAAGTTGCGATCGCACTCTGAGTTGACGGAGTAATTCTCGATCTTTTTCTGGAATATTGGCTGTTTCTGTATTAACCAGTTCTCCAATTTTTCCCTGCTGATAAAATAATACTTGATCTTTGGTATAAAATTCTTCAATAGCTCGGTCTAATAAGGAATCTGCCGCAGAGCGCACTGATTCTACAACTACGGTGCCACTCCAATCGGGATTAAAGTAATAAATGAAGGCTCGATCTACGTTCAGGAGAGTTCTGATTTCGCTGGCTGTGTGCTTGAGAATGGTTTCTAGAGATAGGGATTGGCGAATCTTATGGATGATTTCCCCTAACAGGCGATCGCCCTGAGTTTTTAATTTCAGTTCCTGTTGATGACGATACTCATTTGTTCTGTCCTCAATTAATAGTAAAAAAAACGGTTCCCGATTCTCTTCTGATACTCTGGAAATCTTAATGTTTAGATAAAACTCTTCTACTTTCTCTTCAATTTCAATCCATTCTAATGACTGATTAATCACTCGATCTAACTGATTTAATACTTCTGAGACAGAACTCCAATATTTTCTGAGATCATCACCAATTTGGCAAGATTCACTTTTCATTAAATGGGCAATATTTCCGGCACAGAAAGTAATTATACCATTGGGATCGATGGTCAAATATCCTAAATTAGGTTGGGTTTTTAAAATTTGATTTAATAAGATTTGCATAAGGGATGCTCCTCTGGGAAGCTCTCAATTTCTGGAACTCATAATTTACTCCAGATTAAGCTGGGATCAGATGGGAGTTAGCCAATTCAACATTTACTCAGTAATTAAAGGATTTTGGCTTTACTCTAGCCACACTACCAAGTATCATTATTGGCGCTTAACTAGTTCCGTAATTGCAGAACCAGATGGGTTTAGCATAGGTGTAATGGGTCGATCCTATCACTGTTCTGTGAGATTGACAATCTCAAAAAAATCTCTCTGTGCGATCGCACTCTGATCGGGGAATTGAGGATAGCAATTTTCTCAGAGATTACTTAATTTCTAGAGGCAAATTCCATCGTTCCAGAGTAACTCCCAGGAGTTGATCCAAACTGGTTAAGGCGTTGAGATAGTTAATTAAAGCGGTTAATTCTCGTTGCCGAGCTAGAGCAAGATCATTTTGAAACCGAATAATCTCTGTCAGAGAAGTCCCCTGAATCCCAAGACTCAACTTTGTTTGTTCCGTCTCTAGTTGTTGTTGCGCTAATACTCTAGCAGTTTCAGATTGGTTAACCTGCTCTAAGGTGAGTTGGATATCTCGGAGGCGATCGCTCAGATCAATCCCCAATTTAGCATATTCCAGATTGACCGTATTTTCTGCCTTAGACAAATTAACTTGACTTTGCTGAAATCCTTGCTCTCTGGTTAAATCTCCCAAAACCTGACTGAGGGTTAACCCCGTTTGGAAATTCGAGCGTGTCTGGATCAGATTACTGGGCAACCAATTGTACTGGGTTTCCCAATCCAAAGACCAGCGTCGCTGATCGGCTGCCTCAATCAATTGATACCCAGCCACTTTCTGGCTCAATTGAGCTTTCAGATAGCCGGGATTATGACTAATAGCTACAGCCAATAAGGGTTGATACTCCAAAATCGGAGGCTCTTCGGCGGTTGGAGGTTCTGCCACGATCAGTAATTCTCGATCTAGTTCTAGCAAATTCAATAACTCTAGACGGGCCCGATCTAGAGCATTTTCCGCCTCCAAAACCCGGAGTTCTTGAGCAGCAACATCTGCTTGACCTTGAATTCGTTGTACTGGAGCACGTTTACCCGCTTCAATTAAAGCTTCTGTCACTTCCAGGAGACGGCGAGAATTCTCCAGGGTTAATTGAGCAATTTTGAGTTCTTCTTGACGCTGGAACAACTGACGATACAGTAGTATGGCTTGAGTTACTTGATTGATTAAAATGGCTTTGAGATCGAGTTGATTGATGCGATCGCTCAAGCGTGCTCCTTCAACAGATGCTCGATTTACTCGTACTCCGGCTCCTCGCAACAAAGGCTGTTTCACCTGTAACTGCACTTGATGATCGAGCCGACGGCGATTAAACTCCTCCCTAGAGCCAAATTCCCGCTCAAAACGGCGTAGGGTTCTCCAGTTAAGATTGATTTCACTCCCCAGAGGCAGGGTAGTTCGCACCTGTGCTCCGAGATCCACTCCTTCACTTGAGTTAATAATGATACCATTTTCGTCCCGACGGAGATCGATGACTACTCTAGGGGTCAGATCGGGATTAAACTTATCTTCAGCCACGGCTAGGCTTTGCCGTTGAGCCAACCGATCCAGATAGGCATTCTTGATCGCTGTATTATTTTCAACCACTAACTGGACGACATCTGCGATCGCCAAAGATAAAGACCTCCTTTCTGGCTCCCCTGGTACCTCTATCTCCAACGGTGTTTGAACCACCGGCATCCCTAAACCCACCCCAGGCAGCAGACCCAGGAACAACATCACCGATATCCCAGCAGAACTTAACCAATTCAACCGACCTTCAAGAATAATCATTCGTCCTTCTTTTTCCTTGACTTAATATTAACTTAATCGAAAATTAATTTTTCCGAGACAACCTACCCATACATCAGAAGAGTCGGGAAGTTGCCGCCACACTCAAGAGAACAATGCTACAATCGATGCTGATTACACAACCTTTTTCCACCAGGGGAAACACAAACGAGTTTAGAGAACTTGTCATCTAGACTGCCCAATGTCCAGTTTCACCTAATTTCTCCAGTCGAGGAGATGATCAGGGGCGATGAAAATTAAGGGGTTCCACGTCACAGCCTATGGTTGAGACCAGAACAAGACTCCCTAATCCTATAAAAAATCCAGTGATTTATGGGTCATAATGTGTCAGTCCAACTGGCCATCCGGCCACGGTATTCAGAAATGGTAAACCCAATAGACACCCCCCAATCGGGACTAATTTTAATCGTTGATGATAATACCAATAATCTGAGGGTGCTGTTCAACCTGCTGAAAAAATCAGGGTTCAGAGTTTTAGTTGCTACAGACGGAAAAAATGCTCTGGACAAAATCCAGCAAGCAGCACCTGATTTAATTCTTCTAGATATCATGATGCCGGAACTGAGTGGTTTCGAGGTGTGTCGCCAACTCCAAGCCAATCCTTTAACTCAAGATATTCCCATCATCTTCATGACAGCTCTGTCGGAAAATGAAGATAAAGTGAGAGGATTAAACTTAGGGGCAGTAGACTATATCACAAAACCCTTTTACCAAGAAGAAGTCCTCAGTCGCATTCGACTACATCTCAAGCTTCGCGCCCTCACCCAACATCTCCAAGAAAAAAACCAGCAACTAAGTCAAGAAATTCAATCTCGCCAACTGGCGGAAAATCAGTTAAAACAGCTCAATGAGGATTTAGAGCATCGCGTGATTGAGCGTACCCGTCAACTGTCCTTAGCGCTAGAGGAGCTACAGGCAAGGGAAGAACAACTCAGTTATGAAGCTTCTCATGATCATCTGACGGGATTGTATAACCGATTGTGGGTAACTCAGTATCTTTCTACTCTGTTAGATAATTCTCTGAGTTTGCCTCCCCATGGCAGTTATGCGATTTTCTTCCTGAATTTAGGTCATTTTAAGCGAGTAAATGATCATCTCGGCCATCGGGTGGGGGATGAGGTGTTGAAAGTAGTGGCTCATCGCTTATGGGGATGTTGGCAAGGGAGAGGACAGGTGGCTCGACTGGGAGGGGATAAGTTTTTGTTGATTCTAGAACAACGGGATCATCAGGAGAAAGTGGAGGAGATTGCGGAAATGATCTTAGAGCATTTGCGATCGCCGATTACCATTCGCCATTACCCCATCTCCCTTTCCGCTCGCATCGGTATCATTCCCTCCATCTTAGGCTATCGGAAAATGACCGATATTCTCAGAGATGCCGATATTGTCATGTCAGAAGTGAAACGATTAGGCAAAGGCGGCTACTGTGTACTCAATCCTAATCTCCAATCCCGCGCCTTAGAACGGATTCAACTGGAAGCGGAACTCCCCCTAGCCTTACAAAATCGGGAATTTGAACTGCATTATCAACCGATTATTTCCCTTACTAACTATCAACTGGTAGGATTTGAAGCTTTAATTCGTTGGAGACATCCCCAACGAGGAATCCTTTCTCCGGCGTGGTTTATTGACTTAGCTGAGGAAACGGGAGTGATTGAAGAATTAGGATTAATTGCGCTAGAATCAGCTTGTGAACAATTACATCAGTGGCATCAGCAATTTTCCGGTGCTGATCGCTTAGTGATGAATGTGAATCTTTCGGCCCTACAACTCCAAAATAATCAGATTATTACCACCCTCCAAGAAATTCGCGATCGCTACCAAATTCTCCCCAACCAACTCAAACTAGAAGTCACCGAAAGCACCTTCTTAGAAACCGACGGCACGCCCACAAAAATTCTTGAAGAAATTCATCACCAAGGCATTAAAATTTGTATTGATGATTTTGGTACAGGCTACTCTTCCCTAAGTCGTCTTCACGCCTTTCCCGTCAATACCCTCAAAATTGACCGTTGCTTTGTCTGTCGCCTAGAAAGTTCTGAAGGTCTCGCTATCATCGAAACTATCGTTTCTCTAGCTCACCATTTAGGAATGGACATTGTTGCCGAAGGCATCGAAACAGAACAACAACTAGAAAAAGTTAAAGAAATCGGGTGCGAATTGGGACAAGGCTATTGGTTCTCAAAACCACTGAATTCCCAAGCAGCTACTCATTTTATCGAAACCTATCGAGTTGATCAAACATCATGACTAATCTGAACGATCAAAAAACCCTGCTTGTCGTTGACGATAATCCCACGAATATCAAAGTTTTATTCAGTTTTCTGAAAGAAGAAGGATTCAAAGTTTTAGTCGCTAAAGATGGTTTGAATGCTTTAGAAAAACTCCAAGAAGTCCGTCCTGACTTAATTCTATTAGACGTAATGATGCCAGGAATTGATGGGTTTGAAACTTGTCGTCGGATTAAAGAAGACCCAGAGATTAAATGCATTCCTGTTATTTTTATGACTGCCTTAGCTGATGCCAACAACAAAGTCAAAGGACTGACTTTAGGCGCAGTCGATTATATTACCAAACCCTTTCAGCAGGAAGAGGTTCTCGCCCGCATTAATTTACATCTACAACTGCAATCTTTAACCCAAGAACTGGCGAGAATGAATGCCTCTCTAGAACAAAAAGTAGAAGAACGAACTGCCGAACTCAAGCGGGCACAATCTCAGTTAGTGTTGAGTGAAAAGATGTCTTCTTTAGGTCAATTAGTCGCTGGAATTGTTCATGAAATTAATAATCCTGTAGGATTTATTGCGGGTAATATTGCGGAGGCAAAAAACTATGCGGAAGACTTGATTAACTTGGTAAAGTTGTATCAACAAAAATATCCAGAAACTGATCCAGAAATTGCGGAAGAATTAGAAGCGATTGAATTTGATTATCTGGAAGAAGATTTTCCCAAACTGCTGGATTCTATGCAGGAAGGAACGAATCGCATTACGGCGATTAGTCAATCGATGCGAACCTTTTCTCGTGCAGATAGCGACAAAAAAGTACCGTTTAATGTTCATGATGGCATTGACAGCACTTTGATGATTTTGAGACATCGGCTGAAGGCAAAAGAGGATCGTCCGGAAATTAAGGTGATTAAAGAATACGGAGATTTGCCAGAAATCCCCTGTTATCCGGGACAACTCAATCAAGTATTTATGAATCTTCTTGCTAATGCTATTGATGCGTTAGAAGAATCAAACCAGGGAAAAAGTTACGCGCAGATCGAAAAAGCTCCTAATGAAATTCGGATCAAAACTAGCTTGATTTCCGATCCCAAGAATGTTCAGGTAGAAATTGAAGATAATGGGGTGGGAATGTCTCCAGAGATTCAGCAAAAGGTATTTGATTATTTGTTTACTACGAAAGGGATGAAAAAAGGGACAGGCTTAGGATTGGCGATCACCCGTCAAATTATCACCGAAAAACATCAAGGTGACCTCCACTTTGCCTCAGCTCTGGGCAAAGGAACCACTTTTGTAGTCACACTCCCCCTTTAACGGTGCCAAATGTCGCCCTAAAATGAGCAAATCTCGCCGTTGGCCATCCAAATCTGCAATTTGCGGTAAATGTCCCCACCCAGTAAATCCCAATCTCTGAAACAAAGACAGACTCGGTTGATTATGAGAGAAAATAAAGGCCACTAAACTGGCGATCCCCAACTCTGGTCCAGAGGCGATCGCCGTAGCCAACAACTCCCGACCAATCCCTTGACGCTGAAACCCAGGATCTATATAGATACTCACTTCCGCCGTCGATTGATAGGCCGGACGGCCATTTAAAAAATCATTCAAACTCAGCCATCCCACAATCCGTCCATCCACTTCTCGTACCCACAAGGGACGAGAATGGGGAGAATGGTCTTGATACCACGGCAAACGGCTTTCCACAGAAATCGGATTGAGATCCGCCGTCGCCAAACGGTAAGGAACGGAAGCATTATAGATTTCCACTATTTTTGCCAAATCAGCTTCAGAAGCATATCGGATGGTCATGCCAAGTGCAAAAATTAGGCTAGGCCAAAAAATAATAACGGTCAGAGAGCAGTATAACTGATGGAGAGAAATTCAAGGTTAAGATCAATACAGAATTAAATTTCCCAGGTCAGATCCAGAGGGATTCCCTCACTTGACCTCACCCACGCAGTTCAACTCAAGACACTATGGATACC
>CAZTRW010000009.1:0-46005 GCA_964616725.1 uncultured bacterium | reverse complement strand
GTATTCTAGTTCCTGTGCCCAATCTGATCAACAACTATCAAGGTCAATTATTGCGCGATCGCGGTTATGCCGAAACCATTCCGGCGATCGGTCATTACACCCTCAATCCAGAAGGCATCTTTACCCTCCTTACCCCCTACGATCATGCCGCTGCCGAAGAGCGCATTTGGTTTGCCACCCCCAATTTACGCTTTCGCGTCTCTCTGATTAAAACCAGCGATGGTAAAGGCGTAACCACCGCTTCTTTTGCCTCAGAAATTCGCTCTTTAACCCCATCATCCTAGTTTCATGATCTCTACACTATCTGATGAATTAATCACCTTAGCCCATTGGTTAGCAGGAGACTTTAGTAACTACCAACAGAGCGTAGCTCACCCAACGTTATATGCCCATATTCGCGTCATGTGGCGACCGTTACCTTGGGAATTCTTTCAGGGAATTGGGTTTTACTCCGAGCAGGTCTATGATTATGATCTGTGGAGCCCCTACCGCCAAGGAGTACATCGGCTCGTCGATAGTGGCGATCGCATTACCGTAGAAAACTATAGCCTAGACGATCCCGTTCTCTATGCCGGTGCTTCACGAGACTTGAATATTTTACACTCCATTACTCCCACCTGCCTCCAACGGCGCTATCATTGCTCCATAGTTTTTCAGCGAGACGGAAACTGCTTTCGGGGATCAGTAGAACCAGGTAATCAATGTTTTATTCATCGCCAAGGTCACCAAACCTACTTAGTCAGCGAAGTCGAACTCACAGCCACTACTTGGAAAAGTTTAGACAAAGGCATAGATGTAGCAACCCATACCCAAATTTGGGGATCAACCGCAGGAGCCTTAGAATTTACAAAAATTAAAAGCTTTGCCGATGAAGTGCCCCAACCCGCCAGAGAACAACCAGTTTCAACTCAAAGTTGAGCGATTGACACTAGCTGTTCCCACAGACTCTTGCCCCTATCGACGACGACGCAATTGGGGGGGAGCCGAAGGTGGCACACACACGGGAGCTTGAGGTTCTGACTGAAGATTGAGAGGAATAGACACCGGCGGATTTTCCCCAGAAACAGAAGACCACTTTGACCCCTGAGTCATCATCTGTAAGCTTTCTAAAACTGCATCCCGCACCACCGGTTCCGACTCTCGACTCAGAGCCAACCGGAGGGCATCAAAAATCAAACCCGACTCCTGTTGGCCATAGCGACTATAGAGCAAACGCTTGATTCGACGCATAGCTAACAAACGGCGTAGGGGTTCCGGATCGGTCATCTGCAACAATAGGGTATCCAACTCAAGTTCCTGCTGGCGACTGGGAGAAGCGATCGCCCCCGCCACCAAAACCCCTAAAATAGCCAGAATCCCCAATCCCTCAAAAATCTCACTCGCTGCCAACCAACCATTATCCGTCTCCATCCACAGAGAAATGGCCCAATAGGTACACAACATCATCCCCCCCCCTCCCGCCACCGCCACCGTCAACCGGCGATTTGGCCCACTCATCAAGCGTCGTACCTCAGCCCACCGGCTTTTCCAGTCCCAGGCTTGCATCTGATACAGCACCACCATCATCATCACCCCCAAACTGGTTGCCAACAGCAACTCCCAGTTCCACGCCATCAAAACAGCCATCAGGGTTAGGAAAAATAGCCAACTACCTGACCCCTGAAATTGGGATTTCCTCATGGAGTTAACCTTAAAATATGCGCAAACATCCTGTCTATCATCTTAGGAGATTCCGTGAAACCCGGCTGAATCAATTGCCGGGTTAGCAACTCTCCTCACTAGAGAGAAGCCATCACTTTTCTCGCCGCCTCCAGAGTTCTATCGATATCCTCCTCCCTATGAGCCAACGAGGTAAATCCTGCCTCAAACTGAGAAGGCGCTAGATAAATCCCGTGCTCTAGCATTCCACGGTGAAAACGCCCAAACTTAGCCGTATCAGAGCGTTTAGCCTCCTCAAAATTATGCACCGGGCCAGCCGTAAAGAAAAACCCAAACATCGCACTAATGGAGCCTCCACAGGCAGCATGGCCAGTTTCTTGAGCAATTTGTAGCAAGCCCGCTGTCAATCGTTGGGTAATTTTTTCTAAATATTCGTATTGTCCTTCCTTGTTGAGAATTTCCAAGGTTTTTATCCCAGCCGTCATCGCTAGGGGATTGCCGGATAGGGTTCCTGCCTGATACATGGGCCCTGCGGGAGCCACCCAAGCCATAATGTCCTTACGCCCACCATAAGCACCTACGGGTAATCCACCGCCAATCACTTTACCGAGAGTAGTCAAATCGGGAGTAACCCCAAATTTAGCTTGCGCTCCACCATAGGCGATGCGAAATCCAGTCATGACTTCATCAAACACCAGTAAAGCGCCATGATCTTGGGTAAGAAGCCGTAACCCTTCTAAAAATCCGGCATCAGGGGGGATGAAGCCTGAGTTGCCTACCACTGGCTCTAGGATGACTCCAGCAATTTGGTCTGGATGTTCGTTAAAGAGGGCTTTGACTGCTTCTAGGTCATTGTAGGGGGCAGTGAGGGTATGGGCGGTGGTGGTTTTGGGGACTCCGGGAGAGTCAGGTAATCCGAGGGTAGCGACTCCTGAACCGGCTTTGACGAGGAACATATCGGCGTGGCCATGATAGCAGCCTTCAAATTTGATGATTTTTTCCCGTTGGGTGAAGGCGCGCATGAGGCGGAGGACGGACATACAGGCTTCTGTCCCAGAGTTAACAAATCGTACCATTTCAATGCTGGGAACGGCATTGATGACCATTTCGGCGAGGAGGTTTTCTTGGGCACAGGGTGCGCCAAAGCTGGTGCCTTTGTCGAGTGCTTGATGGAGTGCGTTAATGACTTCGGGATGGGCATGGCCGCAAATGGCGGGGCCCCAAGTGCCGACATAATCGATATATTGGTTACCATCGACATCCCAGATGTAGGCTCCTTTGACGTGGTCAAATACGATGGGTTCGCCGCCTACGGATTTGAAGGCTCGCACGGGGGAACTTACGCCTCCGGGCATGAGGGTTTGGGCGGCGCTGAAGATTTCTTTGGATTTAGTGGTGTTTAGGGTGGTTGCAGTCAAAGCAGTCTCCTTGATGAGAATACGGATAAATTGGGGTTAAACGCTGAAGTTGTTTGGCAATAAGGGTTAGATTACACTAAAATTTGTCTGCTTCGTTAGTGGTTGGGTTGGGGAATTATATGTCTATGGAGTCGATGTTTTCGGGGGCGATCGCTGTTGATAGTCTAGAGTACAATCAGCAAGGGTTAGTCCCGGCTATTGTCCAAGACTATCTCGATGGTACGGTGTTGATGATGGCTTGGATGAATCGCGAGTCCTTACAAAAAACCCTGGATACGGGGGAAACTTGGTTTTGGAGTCGTTCTCGTGCGGCTCTGTGGCATAAGGGGGAAACTTCGGGCCATCTCCAGAAGGTGCGATCGCTGCGTTACGATTGTGATAGTGATGCTCTGCTGATTATGGTCGAGCAAATTGGCGATATTGCTTGCCATACTGGAGAGCGCAGTTGTTTTCATCAGGTTTATGGCCAAGTGATGGCTCCTCTGGCGGATACCTTATCTCAAGTGTATGGGGTGATTTGCGATCGTATCGAGCATCCTACTTCAGAGTCCTATACCTGCAAGCTCTTGGCTGGAGGGGATAACCAGATTTTGAAGAAACTCGGTGAGGAAACGGCGGAAGTGGTGATGGCTTGCAAGGATGACGATCCCCAGGCGATCGCCACAGAAGTGGCTGATCTATTTTATCATACCCTAGTCGCTCTGGCTTATCATGGTGTACCTCTCAAAGAGGTTTATCGCCAACTCCAACAGCGCCGATCAAGAGGAATCAGGAAGGAGTAATGGCCTAATTAAAATTCAACTAAGTTATTTTGGAAGGAAACGAGTAAACTTCTCTATGCATCTTATCCTCGACCTTCAGGGCAGCCCAGCTACAGAGCAACTGGGAATCAAGCTGGGTGAACTGGCGGTTCCTGGCACTACTCTGTTGCTGAATGGGGATTTGGGGACAGGCAAAACGACTTTAGTGCAAGGAATAGGTAAAGGACTAGGGATTAGAGAAACGATTGATAGTCCTACCTTTACCTTACTTAATGAGTATGTGGATGGCCGGCTGCCGCTGTATCATTTTGATTTGTATCGCCTCGATCCCACAGAAGTACCTAGTTTAAATCCAGAATTGTATTGGGAAGGAATTGAGTTTCCTGTGGGGGTGGTGGCAATTGAGTGGGCAGACAAGTTACCCTATAGTCCTCCAGAGGCGTTAATTTTAAATTTGCAGCATCAGGAAGACCAAAGGCGAGTAGAATTTTGGGCCAAAGGAGGAATTTCTCTATCAATTTTAGAGGCGATCGCCTCCCAACACGGTTTTTGAGGTCGATGACGCACTAGCGCGTGTACCTGTAAACTAAAGTAGCGCCAGCAGAAATCATCCCAAACCGATCTGGAATCCCAACGTTACCCAGTGTTTAACTCTTTTAGAGGTGATCCCTACAGCTCTTCAGTGCCAGCGTTTCACCCTAGAATTTACGCAGATTACCGATATTCTTTGATTAGAAACATAAAAACCGGCTTTAAATAACGAATTTCTACGTGCGATCGCCATCCTGAACCCACATTGTACTCAGACAACATCAACGTAACTTTAAACTAAAGTTCAGGAATTCTGGCGATGTATATTCAGGGTCTGCTCTCCTATGCTAGAAGCATAATGAAAAACACCAAACCACCAAGCATCTACACTATCTAAACCCTAAACACACCAGGAGCAGACCCATGAAATTTAATTCTATTCAAACTCTTATCGGAACCGCCGCTACCACCGCTTGTTTGCTGAGCCTGACAGGAGCTGCTCAAGCTGGAACCTTCGTCAACGGTTGGAACTATGCTCGTGACTACTTTAACGACGGGACCGGAGGTTATACCAACGGCGTGTCTGCCTACGAAATCTACGGTATGGCAGTTCATCAAGAGGGAGACACCATCACGGTTGGTATTAACGCCAATATGGGGTTAGAGGGAAGATCTCATGGCCCTGCCAAAGACGGTAATATCGGTTGGGGAGACTTCCTCTTCAGTGTAGGTGGAAAGCAGTATGGTATTCACTTCGCCCAAACCAACGACTCCTTTGGACGGGGACTCAACAGCGCAGCTCTTGATGCTGCCCAAGGAACCAACCCTGTAGGTTTGTATAAAGAGGTCACCACTAAAAACGTTACTGCCAATAACCATGGTTGGTCTACAATTAAACAACATTACGACTACACCAAAAACCATGCTCAGAACGTCGCAGACCGCAATGCCGGTATTAAGTCCTTGGGTGATTTAGAATCTTCTGAAACCTCTTTCTACACTGCTAACCGTGGCGCTCCCACCTCCATCAAGTCTGGAACTAAAGTAGAAAACGACAATTTCCAATTGCTCAATTCAACTCAACTGAGCAGCTTGGGTTTGAACTTCTCCAACGCCTTTGGAGTCACAAGTAATAAACTGGGAACTCAAACCTTTGGTTTTAGCTTCACCAAAACCCCAGAAATGCTGGGTGAGTTCGTTTCTTATCTGTTCGCTGAATGCACCAATGATGGTATCGCTCTGAAAGGAACCTTTGAAGAAGTACCTAGCATTCCGGTTCCGGAACCCACCGCAATGGCTGGTTTAGCTCTTGTTGGTTTGATGCTGGCTGGTAGCAAATTGCGTAAACACAGCTAAATAAGGTAGTTACCACAAGGACACGAAGGACACAGAGAGATTCTCTTTTGTGTCCTTCATGTCTTTGTGGTGAGGATCTACTGCCGATACTTCTAAACGGCAGGGGAGTAAAGTTTTTGAATCGAACTCACGTTATTGACTAATCATCAGTTGGGAGGAGGCGTTACGTCCAAATTCCTCTGGGGCATATTGTAAATGGGCTTCGGCTCCTGGCCAGAGATAGGTACCAGGAGTGACGGAGCGGGCTAGGTAATGGAGGGCGTAAACTCCTGGTGTGAGGCGATCGCCGTAAGCAACGATACGATCTTTATACACCTGTTGATAGCCAATTTCCCAACTATCTTCCTGAGCCTGTAGAGCCAAATTGTTGGTCTGAAACTCCCCATTAATTGCTTCCAATCCTGCCGGGAGCGGATCGGTAATCACTACGTGATCCACAGGGCGATCGCTAATAATTTCTAAACCCACATCAAACACCTGGCCCGCTTTCACCTCTAAGGGTTTCTCTAGAGCGTACAGTCCCGTCTTCCATAGCACTTGTTCACTATTGGCGGGACGTACCTCGCGCACTACTCGCAAGCCATTTAACCGACCGGGCTGACTACCGGTGAGACGATAGCGATAGGAAACTAGATAGTGCAAATTCCCTGGGCCTGACTTATTAATTACCAGGGTTTGATTCCCCTTGGGTAACTGACTCATGGGAATTGACCAATTCCCTGTGGACTTTTGGTAACCTTGAAACTGAATTTTACCTAAAGACTGACCCCCTAAAGTGACTTCTACCGCAAAATTGGGGGGGATACTCTCAGTTTGGGCATAAGTCACCAGGGCGCTTAAGGCTTGGGCGTTATCATAGGTACTCCCCCACGTGCCTTGGCGTCGCAGGTTTAACAAGCTGGTCAACAAGCGTCCCGTGTCTTCTAAGGGAGATTTTTGAGCGATCGCCAGCCGTAATGCCTCAGCTTGCACTCTTGTGGCTGAAGACCACCATTGATAAGAGGGCGGTAAATTTATGGGTGCGGTTCGTCCTGTTTGGGAGATAGATTCCCAGATCTCTCTGACCAGAGTTTGGGTTTCTGAGCGCCATTCGGGGAACTGCGAGAGATAACGAGCTAGTCGAATTTGCGTCACGGGGTCATATTGCTCCCGCCAGCTGTAGATGTCGGCGAGAAAATCATTGCGTACTTGCCCCCATTCGGCGAGGGCGATCAAGGCATCGAGGCGAAGTTTGCTTTTACACAGAGTTTCTTGGGTGCAGAAGTCTTCGTTCTCTGGGTTCGCCAAGAGATTCTGAAGGTAGGATTGGAGCCGGTTAATTTGAATACTTGGCCCGGAAAGTCCAGCTTGATTGGCACGGGCTAAGGCTTCAGCCACATAGGGGGTGAGATAAGGATCGGAGAGAGTGCTGCTCGGATAACGGCTAAATCCTCCGTCTTCTTGCTGGAGACTGGCGAGTTGAGTCAGTGCTGCATTGGTTTTTTCCGGTAGGTTGAGCATCTCTACGGCTTGACCGTACTGGGCACTTAATTGTTTTAAGCTGGCAGCAATTAGGAGTTGACTGGCCATGGGTTCGGCGAAGGGGAGAGGGGTTTGGCTGAATACCTGTTGGGCGGGAGCCATGATTTGGGGAATGAGGGTGCTGGCGAGATGAATCTCTAGACCTCCCGTATGGGGGTATACATCTTCAGCGAGGTTAATTGGGAAGGAGACGGTGGTGGCGGTGATGCCTGACTCAACGACTTGTTCGGTTACGTCTAGGGGTTTAATTTCTAAGGGGATTTCAAAGGCATCGATCGCCTGACCCTTAAAATCAGTAGCAAAAGCAACTGTTGCTATGCCTGGTCTGGTGGCGGTCATGGGGAATCGTTCGCCAATGGTTCCTTTTATGCCTTGAACGTGGCGAGTATCTTGGGTATTGCCAGTTGTGTCAAAGGTGAGTCCACCACTGAGAGTTCCAGTAATTTTTAGGGTGCCTGTATTCTCCGTGGTATTGGTAATGGAGAGGCCGGCGTTGGGGCGATCGCCCGGTCGCACAAACTGGGGCAAAATGGGATTAGTCAGGATTGGCTTCGTTGTGATCAATGTGGTTTCACCCTCCCCAAACCGGAAATTACCATCGGTGGCTACCACCATCACTCGCCACGTGGTTAAATCATCAGGAAGGATAAAGTTAACAGTTGCTTGCCCTTGACGATTGGTCACCACAGAGCCATTGTAGTAAGCGAGGGGTTGAAAGTCTGTGCGGGTGCGAGTATCGGGGGTTCCAGCGGAAAATCCCCCCCCGTATCCCCATCCTTTGGCGAGGGGAGAGGCTTGGGCCTGTAAACTGACATTAGGACGGTTATCGCTGAACCGAGTCGCAATGGGTTGTTCGGCGTAGACGATCTCCATGAGATTGGGGGGGCGATACCCGCTCAGTTGGAGGATAGCTTCGTTCACTACCATAACGGTAAGTTGGCCTGGCAGGGGTTGATTGTTGCTATCTCGCAGTTGCAGTTGTAGGGTTTCTGCTTCTCCTGGTGCGAGTTGGGTGCGGGAGGGGGTAATGTTAACGGATAAGCGGCGATCGCTCAAGTCTATCTTAAAGGGTACAAAGCCAATCTTCACCAAATTCACCAAATTCTCCGTTGCTGCGGTTTCTAGGGATTCTCCTTGACGGACTAGCACCGCTTCAAAGGCAGCATTGGGCAGCATCTCTGGAGTAATTTGGAATTGTACTTGGGGAGCACCTCCCTGAACCACTTGAATGGCTTGAAATAGCGGCTTATCGCGCACCACAGCAAAATAGAGTTGCCCTTGAGTATAGGGAGATTGAATTAACGCCGTAGCAGTATCTCCCACCTTATAGGTTTCCCGATCCAGTTTAATCTCTAATTTGTTCTCATCCGCGTATCCCCACTGCACACCGCCGCCTCCAGTTGCCCAAACTCCCAAGTCCGTAGCAGTAGCCTCACTTTTACTACCAACCAATTCAGCACGGATACGATAGGAGCCAGAGTCAGGGGGAGTCAGTTCAGCAGTAATGGGGGTTTGTCCTGATTTCAGGGTGGTTTCGCTCACCGTCTCATACTCGACTTGATAGCGATCGCTTCTTCCTCCTTCTACCACACGAGTCACCCTAGAATAGGTCATCTTTTGCAATTCTAGTTTTACCCGCTCTCCTGCTTTGGCTTGTCCTTCCCAGTCAGTCACAATCACTTCCACGGAAAAAGCCTGGCCTGCCTCTGCCACAAAGTTACTTTTTAGACCAATTAAGCGATCGCTCGGTAATACGGTCACACTCTGGGAGTCCGTTACCGACAGATTAGACACATCTGACACTGACGCATCCACTCGATAGATCATGGGATACAAGAGATCGGTATCTATCTTAAAGGTTTCCTGATTTGATCCGTCCCCATCTAAAACCGCGACGGTTTGCCAGACATCACTCTTGAGTTTCGGCGCTTCTTCTGGCCAAAACCACTGTCTCCCAAAGCGAAAGCCTTCCCATCCAGACGGCGTAAACTCCGTTTGTGCGCGAGTGATATAGTATTCCACCTTACCCCCCACTACCGGCGCACCAAAAAGATAATTACCACGAGTCGTTACCATTAACACATCTCCTGGTTGTGCCAAAGCTTTATTCACACTCACCTCACCCTTAAAGTTGGGGGGTTTGAATTCAGCCACTTGGAAACTTCCCTGAATTTCTAAACCACCCTGGCGATACTCCTGCCCAGTCGCTGCGCGAACGGACTGGCTACGATTGGAATGGGCAAGGACTTGATATTCTCCCACCATCTGAGAATTATCTAGAGAAAATTCTAGAGAAAAAGTACCAAAGTCGTTGGTGATATAGTCCCCTAGCACCCGCACAGCACCCTTGGGATCTTGGAGGATTACGTGATAACTGGCTCTGGCATCTTTTTGGAGTTGTCCCTGTTGCAGATAGTAGGCAACTCCCGTGAGAGCTACCTTTTCTCCTGGTTGATAGAGTTGGCGATCTGAAAAAATGGTTCCCCGCGATACTCCTGCGGAGTCGCTCCGCGATCGCCTCTCCTGATTACTCCAACCAGCATCCACCCCATAGCCATAGGCCCCACTATAGCTCTCTGTCCGCGTGAAAGCCCAATCCGAACCCTCTCTCGCAATCACCAGCAGTTGGGGCGGTTCTGCAAATACCGTCCCTCCCATACAAGATCTCAAATCGGCAGCGGTTAATTGTAATAATCCCAAATCATCCGTTTTTCCCATCGCACAAGCTTTCGGCTCTGGTCTCAATTTCTCATCTAACTTGGAGAGATACACTTCTACCGTTGCCCCTTCTACAGGTTTCCCACTCTCCAAACGATTCACCCGCACTAACCCCGACTCAGGAAACCACTGGGCAAACACCCCCAGATTAGTTAACTCTACCAATCCATAATAAGACGGATAATTCCACTTAATTTCCCCATTTTCTACATAGGAATTAGTTTTCGCTCTCACCCCATAGGCTAACACCCCTGACGATCCACCCAGCTTTTCTGGTAAGTTTACTGAAGTAATTACCACTTGATTTTTTTGTCCCGAAACCCGATAGGATGGCCATTGGTTTTCAGCCGGTAAAAGATCATTGCCGTCTCCTTGGGGATAGGCAGACTGCGTGTATACTAAATCAGTCGGTTTGAGTACACGAAAAGCCGCTTGATATTCACCATCCGGCAGGTTGACCGTGGAAATATCTAACTGCCAGTTTTTCGTATTGGGGAAAATATTCAGACCACTGGGAGTCCACATATCCGCAGAGACATTTCCCGTTTCATACTGTAGTGTGATGGGATTTCCGAGTTTCTGACCAAATTTATCCTCTAAGTCTGCCCCAATGGTAATCGTATATTGGGTATCTGGTTCTAGGGCATAGGGATTGAGATGAATGAGGTTAGGTTCATAGGTGAATTGTACCAGGGGCGGTGCATCAGGAGGTGGTGGTGGGTTAATGGTAATTTGATTGGAGGCTGATTCGGGGACGATGGGGTTATTAAATCGCAGTTCGGGGCTGCCTTTGACAAAACGTCCATAGGCACCACCGGCTGAGGGTTGGCCGTAGAATTGGAGTTCTTCAAAATTGAGGGGACTGTAGGTTTTGAATTGACTAGAAAAGGGGATTTCGCTGGGTAAATTACCTGATGCGGGTTTGAGTCCTGCGGAAATTTCTAGACTGTAGGCGGTGGCTTTTTCTAGTTGTTTTTGGGGAGTGATCTGGTAGTCGTAGGTTTGTTGAGAGGGATCGAATTGATCTTGGGGGGTATTAGCGATCGCCCTGGATTCGTCTCGGCTAATTTTGAGGGGAATATCGCGATCGCTCCCCACAGACACTAAGCGGGTATTGGCTTCTAGGGATTTCAAGTCTAAAGCCACATTAGAGGTAAACTTTAATGTCGGGTTAATGTCCATTGGTTCGGGAGGCGAACCGGGATTTGTGACGGTTCCGGGTAAGTTCGATAATTGAATCGGAGCCGTATTAAATGTCCAGGCAAAATCTCGATCCAGTTCATGATTGTTTAAGTCTTTTAATCCCTTTTTCAACGTGACTTGCACACGAGTCGCTAAAGGGAGGGCGCGATCGGCTTGAAATCCCACCATCCGTGGTGTCAAAAATCGAAAAGCCCCCGGAATATTTGGTCTAATTTCAAACAGTTTGAGCAGGTCTTGTTGTTGTGGAGAATCCAGACTTTCTAAGGGAATGAGTGGGTCACTAAAAATGACATTAATTTGATTAAGAGGTTTCGCCTCCTCTGTGGGGGTAATACTTTGAATCCACCCCGGTGGCGTTGCCAGAGGCAGCGGAGAAACCGTGGGCAAGAATTGATTTCCCGATCGCACCGTTGCTATTTTACACCCAGTCAGCGTCAGGATAAACAACCCCACCAGAACCCATCCACGCTGCTGATGGTAAAAGCACCTGAAAGCACGAAACGGCTTAAAATTCCAGAGGGTAGAGTGACGACCCATCATTTGTCCCCTAATCACAACCGATCTTGTCTTACCCGATCCAGGGGGACTTTGGGAAGATCTTCGTCACATAAGTATAGGTTTGATTAAACTAATTCATCAAAGACATACATCACGGCTCCGGTTTGGGGATGATTGTCAAGACTGACATAACCCATTTTCAGCATTTCTTTCAGGAGCGCCTCGACTTCTTGAAAATCTAATCCCGTATCCATGACGGCTTGGGTGATACAAATTTGGCCGCCTCTGGCACTGGCAGCTTTAATGAGTTTGACATAAGGAGAATCTTCCCTCCTTCTGACATCGGTAGGAATGGCTCTACCATCCCAAGGGATACCCGCGGGAGATAACCCCTGTTTCTCTCGATACTTGAGGTTATACTCGTCTACCATTTTGGGAATAAAGATCAAGTCAATAAACTGTCCAATCCCAAATAATCCAAAGGTACAAAACCACAAAATCCCGGTGGCAATTTTGCCATTGTAGAGACGATGCACACCATTAATTTGAACTAAACAGAGCAGCCACAAAATGTAGCTTGTCGTCACCTTATTCATGGTTGGGGATGGAAATGAGAGAGGTTCAGAAGAGATTACGCTTTGTCTTATGCTAACATTTTGCTGCTCTACGGGGGCAGGAGATCTCTTCTGCCTATCTCTCTTTACACGCCTACGGGTTCAGTTGCTGCTGGGGTGTCTACTTCTTGTTTAATGGTCAAGTAACGAATTACTTCTTCAGAATAGCGCATGGCCCGTTCTAAAATGGCGATCGCCTTCCCTTCTGCGGTATAGTTCATCTGCACATAAATTCCTTCCCGCACTCTGGCAATCTCATAAGCAAGGCGGCGTTTCCCCCGGTGCTGGGTTTCCAGAATCGTGCCTCCTTCCTCCCGAATCAGGGTTTGATACTTTTCAATATTTTGGTTCACCTGTTCATCCGTTAAGTCGGGACGCAGGATGTACATGGTTTCATAAGTAAAGTTTCTCATGGTCATAGTGGGCATCTCCTTATGGACAATTCGGCCGCATCAACAAAAAGACTAGAAAGACTTGCTGATTGGGCAAGGACTTACTATTGTAGGATGTCAACGCTAGAATACTTGAGTCTCTAACCATCCACAGGCTAACAGGCTCTAGTTTTCAGCGCGATTTCTGATTATACACAAAAGTCGCAGGTAAGGGTATGGCCCAACGCTATGTTCGCGTGCAAACCACGGAAGGTAAAATTTATTATGGCCTGTTGCAGCTAAACCGGGAGGTGCAAGTCTTAGATGCTCCTCCGTGGTTGCAGGGACAACCCACACAATTAATCCTACCCGTTAATTCTTACCATTTACTGGCTCCTTGCGCCCCTTCAAAAATTGTTGCTGTTGGTAAAAATTATGCTCATCACGCTGCGGAAATGGGAACTCCGGTTCCAGAGGAGCCTCTGCTGTTTATTAAGCCTTCGACGACGATTATTCCTGTCGATACTCCCATTTTGTACCCTTCCCAATCCCAACGGGTGGATTATGAGGGAGAATTAGCTTTAGTGATTGGTAGTCGTTGTGTTGACTGTACTGCTGAGGAGTCCGCTGGTAAAATTTGGGGGTATACGATCGCCAATGATGTGACAGCACGAGATTTACAACACCGGGATGGCCAATGGACTAGAGCCAAGAGCTTTGATACTTTTTGTCCTTTAGGACCCTGGATTGTGCGAGAACTCAATCCCAGTGCGGTGCTCCAAACCTTTCTCAATGATGAGGAACAGCCACGCCAGCGAGCTTCTATTGAGGATATGGTATTTGCGCCGGAAGTGTTAGTGTCTTATATTTCTCAGGTGATGACACTGATGCCAGGAGATGTAATTTTAACTGGGACTCCCGAAGGGGTAGGAGCGATGGCGATTGGCGATCGCGTGCGGGTAGAATTAGAAGGCATTGGTTCACTCGATAATCCAGTGGCTCCCCGAACTCTGCGTCAGCGTACTTGAGTATATGCCGCTTCAGAAATGGTGGGAATTTCTGCATACCGTCCCAGAGCAGATTGAGCTACAGCATAACCAACCGCGACTAATACCCCTAAAAATATGGTGTTATTCAACGTTTCTATCACTAATCCTCCCCGAAATACAGGGACAAAGACATAGTTCATCACCAAAGAACAGAGAAACAAAATAATATCCATCAAAATCGCTTGCATTGTATTAAAGCGAATGAAGTGATTAATATTGGGATTGCGAACCACCAGGAGAAATAAAGCAAAAAAGATGATCAAACTGGCGAAAGGAACACTGGTATAGATTTGTAATAAAGGCGCTAGGGGAATCAAAATTACCTGGAGGATGGGAAATTGCTGCATCAGAGAGATACCAAAGGGTACGCCATACAACAGGGGAAGGAGGTACGGTAAACAGGCAAAAATACGATCCGCTACAGTGCTGGTGCCACGCCAAGTCATAGTAATTTCTCCTTGAGGAGGAAAGGTTTACATCAAATCCACCATAGCGCAACTTCTTGATCTCGTCATAACTGAATCCCTGAAATCTAATTTATTTGGGCAATGCGGAAACCCATTTGACATTGATACTGGGTGGGTAAATGGCGATCGCTGTTTTCTAGTGCATGACCACAGCCTAAATGTCCTTGTTTCCAGCGCGGTTGACCCGTGCGATCGGCCCAACAGCAACTTTGACACACTGTTTTTGGGGAAATCATTTGATCGTCCATCATCATCACTAACATAACCCTCTCTCCATGATCTGAGTAATGCTTGTATTCCTATTTTAAGAGAGACTCCCGCTAAAGTCGTGTTTAGCGATACATAGCTTAACATCTTCTAGAAACTGGAGCTACTCCCAAATTCTGGCTAAACATTGTTGTGCTGCTTCTGATTCTTTCTGGATAAAAGCCTCTGGTCGTTGGTATTGCTGAAAAATAGTTTCTACGCGATCAATGGGAATGGCTTCCATGAAATCCACTCTTCTCTGTTGGGAGAGTAAGCCGGTTTTTTGAATATAATTATCAACTTTGGAGTTGGCTTTATCAATGCCAATATTAGGGATTCCTAAAATATCAGCAACAATAATTGAGTGGAGTCGGTTTCCGAAATGAAAGTCCATTTTACTTAAAATCCTGATAAAATCTTCTGGCTTTTCCCAAGTGTGTATTTGACAATTCTTTTCGGGTAGATATTTCTGCAAAAGGTGATGGAATTTATTGTCATTTCTTTCCTCACCTAAATGACCGGGAAGCAAATGAATTACTGAGTCATATTTGGTAATAATAGGCATGAGCTGGTTAGCATAAAATTCTGCCCGTCCTTTTCCCCACCAAAATTTACCAGAAAAAGAAATATGCTTAATCTCATGGTTTTTATGGACAGGGATGAATTCTTGATATAAAATGAGATCTAAGAAGGCTAAATCTCCTCCCAAGCAAATGGGTTGATTTTGATTAAAATGATTACAAGCAAATTCGTAGGAAGCAGGATCTCGTAAATAAAGAAAGGATGTTTTTTTAAACAACTCGGTGCTGGATTTATTTTTTTTATGGCTCATTCCTTCCAAACCGACTCCTAAAAAGCCAAAGCCTTTCCCCATGAGGCGAGAGAGGGTTTGGATGGTCAATAAGTGGGTAGGGCGATCGCTAATTTTGAGGGTTCCTCCTCCCCAAAAAATGCGATCGCTCTGGAGAATCAACCAAAGTTTTTGCCAGTTACTGAATTTATTATCTGCAAAAAAACGAACTTTTTCACTGATTTGAGGATAATAATTCTCCTTACAGAGGACAAAAACCTGCTCCACTTCAGATCGACTGGAAAAGTAAGGGGTGAGCTGGTGAACAAACAAATCATCGCCAATATTAGTTTGTCCGTAATATCCCATCAGCACAATCTTCATATTTTTTGTCCAGGATTTAAATAGTTCATGCTGTCTATTGCCCTTTCTTACTGTACTGGATGTTGACCATAAAAGGGGAGGACTTCTGTCCAACTGGGCCGTTGTCCCTGTTGCCATGCTAAGTCTGCTAATTCCAAAACGCTTAAGACAGTTTCGCCTAGATGGGGAGAACTTGATAAGAGGGGGTAAGGATTTTGTGCCAAGAGGTTTTGCCAAGCTTCAGGTGTAAATAATTGGTCTGTAATTTTAGCAATTAAACCCCTATTGTCTACCTGATAAACGGCTCCAAACTGTTGACCTCGTTGAGCAGGCATTTCTACTGCCATCACTGAATAGTCAGTGCGATTTGACCATGCGATCGCCCCTAGAGTAGAAATGCCAAATAGGGGTAAATCCAACTGCTGTGCTAGAGTTCGGGCTGTGACTACGCCTAGGCGAGTCCCCGTAAAACTACCAGGGCCTTTAGCCACAGCTAACCAGCGAAAATCTTGCCAAGACTGGGGAACAATAAATTCCTGAAGCAAGAGATGGAGGAAATTAGAGGTATCATGACCAAGATGCCAGGTTTGAAAGCGATAGTTTCCTCTGCAATCGGCGATCGCCAAACCCAATTCACCCGTAGTCGTATGGAGGGCTAAACCTGACATGATTACACAAAACGGTGGGTAAAATGATGCATTAAATCCACTCGCCCTTTGCGAAGCATCGCCCGATCCAGTCGTTCCGTTGTATTGCACGTCATCATCACCACCAAACGCTGCTGTAGCTGAATCCCATCTTCATCAATCACACTTTGATAGAGAGTACCATCCAACAAACTCAGGATATGCTCGGTTTTCGTATTTCCTTGAGTGCTCGTAATTGCCCGATCTTGAGCAAGGTTATCTGCCTCGTTAATAATCAGACAAATCCGCTCTAGATAGGTGGGAGGCACAAAATTTTCTACCGCATCGTGATCGAGGATAAAAATGACATAACCTAGAGGCATGAGAATTTCTTTGGCGATCGCTTGAGTCCAGGCGGTTTTACCCGTTCCCGGCTCTCCGTGTACCAAAATTGCCAACTGCTTTTGATCGAGAATTCCTTGCTGTACGGTATCGGTAAAGGCTTGGATATCTGCTGGAAAAGAACGAATCGCAAAATGGCTTTGCACTTGCCCCACCCGACTTTGATATCCACTGAGCATTACCGCTAAGTTATATGTGGCTTTATTCACCAAGGGTGCAATATTCTCCGCAATGAGTGTATAACGCCGTTTCCCTCGTCCCATATTTTCTACCTGTAACCAAACTTGAGCCTCTTGCCAACAGGCATAAATGGTTCCCAGGGTTTCCAGGCGATCCCAAAACTCCTTCTGAGATTGACTAGGGCTATCCCCATTTCCTGTTGTCTTTTTTTGTGGAAATCGCGTAATGGGATAGTAGAAATATCGATCTAGATAGTATTGTGTGATCACGTCTGGTTTATCTAAAAGGGTCAGGATCTTAAAGACAGTGATCTCCTGAAGACGGTTGAGGACAAATTCAATGGGAATGCGATCGCGGCTCACTGACTGCACCACCGGCGTATCCGTACTCAACACATCTTTATACCGATAATCAGGAAAGGGCGGATCAGGAGTAATATAATCCCAAAATTCCTCCATATTGTATCGAGTATTTTCTGAAAAAAGATTGAGGGCATTGGCCCACCACGCATAATGGTTGCGACCTAAAGCATCAGCAATATCACTGATCACTCCCATCCCTTTTTGCTGCAATTCCCAAAAATCATTCGAGAGCAAATAAACAAAATGATTCCAATCAAATTGACGGTTTAATGGTCGCCAACCACTACTGAGCAAGCCTCGACTTTGGGCGCTTTGATTATAGTTCGGATAATTTTGAGCAGGATCGAAAGAAAAATGTTCCATAACTTCAGTATTTGATCCAATAATGTGATGCGATGCTAAGAGTGAATCACTCCAAAAATCAACCATCAGAAATAAATAAACTTAAGCTTCTCCTTTAGCTGTGCAAAGTGCAAATTTTCAAGTATTCAGCCGGTACAGCGTCAACCAACCATACTCCATTGTCGGCACAATAGAAGGTATAGCCTTCAACAGACATCTTTTGGGCATCTACTGCTATGACCACCGCCTTACCGCGTCGTTGTCCTACTTGAATTGCCGTCGGGATATCCCTAGAGAGGTGAACATGATGCCGGGACTGTTTCAAGAGTCCATTTTTTAAGATGGATTCTACGGCATTTTGATGAGTGCCATGATAAAGAATGCTAGGGGGTTGAACCGGAACAAGTTGTAATTCAATGGGGATGCTATGGCCTTGATTGGCTCTCATTTTTGTCCTGGTTTCGTTGAAAGAAAAGCGTTTTTTATCATTGTTTGCCACCACTGCCTCTAATTCAGCCAAAGAGAGGGAAAATTGATCCTGTTGACAGGCTTCTAACAGGCGGTTAATTTCTACCCACCCTCCTGATTCTAGAGTTAGTCCTATGCGCTCAGGAGTATGGCGCAGGTGTTTACTGAGATATTTGCTAATCTGAATCAAACGGTTTGAGTCCATTATTATAGAGCTTGATGGGGGTAGGAGGTACAGGAAAGCTAGGAGTGGTTGTTCTATACTACATAATAATACTAACTTAATTAGAAGCTTTCACTGACGGGAAAACGGTTTAGCAGTTTGATCGCCCGGAGAGCGTTGTTTTTCAGGATATCGGAGAGATGGGGAATATGAGGAATTTGAGAAAGCAGATCGAGGGTACGCCGCAGCAGTCGCACGATGTCGCCTTCATCCAAACTGGTTTGTTCGCATAGTCTTGTCCAGTCTTCATCTTGGGCCCATTGTTCAATGAGGGCGACTAGCTCATATTCTAACCAGATGGGCAAAGCGATTTTATGGTGTTGTTGTTGCTGAAATAGTTGACGGCGAATTGGTTGTAATCTCATGAGAGCTTCAATGACTGTAGAGGAGGTCTGATAGTTGGTCCAGCTATCTGGCCGAGGGGTTTCTGTGACTAAGGCAGAGCAAGCGGCTGCTAGTTGATGGGGTTCTAAATCACAGAAGGCTTCGCTGGTTAAGGCAATGCCTAACCAGAGTTCGTTTTCTCCGCGTACGGTGGCAGCCGATTCTCCGAGAGGGGTGGGGATGAGGTGGTGGTCAAGGGCGTTAAAGGTTTGGAGAATGGCGATAAGGTTGAGAAATTCTTGCCAATATCGAGATTGCAGTTGATGAAATTTGGTTTGGCGATCGCCTAACTCCTCTATCAGTTTCTCAGATCGAGCCAGACGTTTGAGCATTCCGGCCCGATCTTCCCAACGATGTACCGGATGATCCATTAGCCAACCACTGATTTGATTGACTTGTAACAGTTGCTCATCGACTTCTGGAGCTACTAAGGGAGTTTCTACGGTAGGAATTTGGTGGGCGATCGCTTCTGTTTGCTCTCCACCACTGCGACATTCTCCCGGTTTCCAGACCAACTCTGGGGGTAACTCCCAATGATCGACCGCCTTAAATCGGGGAATTTCTCCCGATAACCCGACCACATCTCCATAGGTTCCGACCACCCATCGATTATCCTGGGTCAAACAGACCAAATAAGGGGCTTGGCCGCTGCCGGAGACCTTTCTGACCAAAATGGCGGGGAGGGGTCTAGGAACGGGAATATACTTACCCTTGAGGGTTAGTACCGTCCCCTGAACGGCAAAATCAATGGCAGCAGCGAGATCTTTGGTTCTGGCGCGCTCTGCTTGACTTTGCAGAGTTTTTAGTAATCGCTTGGCTTCGCGCAGATAGTCTTGGAGTTTTTTATAGCTGGTGGCTTGTTCCTGTAAGGTTTTGAGGTTACCATAGGGGGCTAATTTGGCTTGGATATGCTGATATTCTGCTTCTAGGGTGGCGATCGCCTCCTGTTGGGGAATTAAACTCAAATTAGCCATATACTGACCAAAACTGCGCTCGATCAACTGCTTCGCCTCCTCCAAACTATGGGTTTGTAACAAGTTCAGCACCATGCCATAACTGGGTGTAAACTGACTTACCAGAGGATCAGCCCCTGCCATAGCCAGATATCCTGCTTCCTTAGCTCCCTCAAACCGGGTTTCCACTACCACCAAGTGTCCCAACTCATCCATCCCTCGCCGTCCTGCCCGTCCTGCCATTTGCAGAAATTCTGAAGGATTTAATAGGCGATGACCACTGTCTGTCCGTTTAGACAAACTGGAAATGACGGTGGTGCGAGCAGGCATATTGATTCCCGCCGCTAGGGTTTCTGTGGCAAACATCACTTTAATTAATCCTTGCTGAAATAATTCTTCGGCTAATCCTTTCCACACGGGTAATAATCCAGCATGGTGGGCAGCTACGCCTCGATAAAGACATTCCAGTTGGGAGGGGCGGATGGTTTCTGGATAGTCACTGAGGACTTGGGTAACATAGGCGCGCACTTGGCGTTGCTCTTCGCGGGTGAGTAAGCATAGTCCTACGGTTTCGGCGACAGCGCGATCGCAGCCCTTGCGCGAGAAAATAAAATAAATCGCAGGCAGCATATCCCGCTCTCGCAGTTGGCTAATCACTGATAATAGGTTAGGCACCTGATCGCTCGGTTTGACTTTAGGAGCTGGTTTTCCTTTGGGTTTGCTCGCTAAAAGCAGAGGATTGATTTTGGTTTTCTTCTCATTGAGGAGGGGAAAAATGCCTTTCAAATTACAAAAGTTGTATTGCAGCGGCACGGGCCGAAAGTCAGAATAAACCAATTCAGTCGGGCCGTGTACTTGGGCAATCCAGGCAGTGAGTTGGTCGCTGTTGGCTACCGTTGCGGATAGGGCCACTAATTGGATATCGCTAGGACAGTAGATGATTGACTCTTCCCAAACGGTGCCTCGCTGGCGATCGTTCATATAGTGGCATTCATCCAATACTACTGCTTCCACTCCTTGAGTCGAGGTGCCGATTTGACCAATGGGGGTTCCGTACAGCATATTCCGAAACACTTCTGTGGTCATGATTACAATGGGGGCTTCTCGGTTAAGGGACAGATCTCCTGTTACTAATCCGACGTTGTCTGCCCCAAACTGCCCGCTAAAGTCTCGGAGTTTTTGATTGGAGAGGGCTTTGAGGGGAGTGGTGTAGAAGACTCGTTTTCCTCGTGACAAGGCACGATAAATGGCGTATTCTCCAATTAGGGTTTTCCCAGATCCCGTGGGCGCACAAACCACAACGGATTTACCGGCGTTCAATGCGGCGATCGCCTGGTGTTGAAACTCATCGAGTTCAAAGGGAAATAATACTCTGGGGTCAAGGAGTCCAGAGGAGAGAGAGCTATTCACGCTTACCTAGTGATGAACTATCCGCTTGTTTTGCTCTATTCTAAACGAGTTTGTGGTTTTCCCTTGGCTAAGGGCGATCGGCGTTGATGGATCGAGTCTATTGCTACTTCAGTTCGGGATGGCTCATTAACTCAGAAAATTGCCCCCTCTGGTTGATCACATTAATCATTTGATATAAACGACCGTGATCTTTTTGATTAAAGACGAAGACCAATCGGGGTAAATGAGGTACATCCGCAGGGTTTTCTTCCGGTAAGATTTGGCTTTTCTCAATCTTTCCTTTGACTAAAATATCTGCAAACTCTTGATTGAGTTGAGCCACGTCTGGATCTGACAGTTCCGTGTTCAGACGCATTACCAATTGGTCTTTTACATATCGACTGGAATGATACACTCGATAGAAGTTGGTGATGGTGGCGATCGCCACCTCCACTCGATCCGTAATGGTATATAAGCTTAAGTCTTCTGCACTAATCAGTTGTTGCTTGAGCAAGTGATCTTTGACATATCTTTCCCATCCTAACCAATACTCTCCTCCTGGGCGATCAATCAATACCAACGGCATCGGCCCAGCCTTCCCCGTTTGGCACAGCGTTAAGCATTCAAACGCTTCATCCTGAGTGCCAAACCCCCCCGGAAATAACCCTACTGCATCCGTTTCCCGCAGAAAAAATAGCTTGCGAGTAAAGAAATACTTAAAAGGAATTAGCTTATCTTCCCGGACAAAAGGGTTAGCGCCCTGCTCAAAAGGCAGTTGAATATTCAAACCAAAAGATTTTTCTAAACCGGCTCCCTCATTGCCTGCCTGCATAATCCCTCCGCCTGCGCCCGTCATCACCATAAACCCTTGAGCCGCCACTTGGCGGGCAAACTCAACCGCTATTTGGTATTCTGGAGAATCGGCAGCTAGCCGAGCCGAACCAAAAATACTGATTTTACGGACATGGCGATAGGAAGCAAACGCCTGAAAAGCCCGTTCCATATCCTGGAGCGAAGCAGTCAAGATTTTCCAATCCAGCCGGTCAATATCTTCTTGGGCAATATGTATCACACTAAGCAGTGCTCGGACTATCCATTCGCTATGTTCTAAAGTGGGTAGTTGAGCCAGCAGTGCTGATAAATGCGAGACTAATGAGGCATGAGCCTCTTCAGAGGATAAAGTCATCCGAATCTTTGGGTTGTCCTTAGTGCCAGGAATAGAAAATGGTTAATGCGATCGGCAGCCAATCAATCACCGACACAAATCGCCCCCATCGGGTCTTAACTGAGGGCGAAATTCAGCCAGAATAGCTGCGCGTATTGATTAACCTTCTAGTGTTGTCTCTGAGGGCGCACTTTCTGTGCTGTTGAGATGTTTTTGTAAGGTAGTGATTAGAATTGATTTTGGCACTGCACCAACGATCATATCCACCCGTTGCCCATCTTTGAAGATCATCAGGGTAGGGATACTACGAATACCATACTTACTGGCGACACTGGAATTTTCATCCGTATTCACTTTCACCACTTTGACCTGTCCGTTAAACTCTTGCGCCACTTCGTCGATTACTGGCGCTACCATACGGCAGGGGCCACACCAAGGGGCCCAAAAATCGACTAAAACCGGGATTTCACTTTGAAGCACTTCCTGCTCAAAAGTACCGTCTGTAACGGCTGCTGCTGCTGTCATTAGGGGCAATCCTCTCTTAACATTGCACACTAGCGATTCTATCATAATAGACTCCCCACGGGTTTAGCCCCTCGTAAAAAACCCAATTCTTTGGGTCTGGGGGCAAGTTTGTTACGTTTGTTTAAATAAGGAACCGCCTGAACAAAGTGTCCAGGCGGAGTGTGGTGTGAGGAGTGAACGGAAACATCATGCGTCTCCGCTATCTCCTATTGTAAACAAGGGATGGAATTTTTCCTGGAATTTAGTACAAATCGTAGTAATCTCTCTGGGCAGAGAGAGTCTGTCAAGAGTCTACGGTTGGCTGTTGGCTATTTCCCCATACCAAGTTGCTGGGCTTTTTGATAGACCTTCCCTTCGGTGAGTAAAGAAGGCGCAATAACCACTTCTACTTGCTGCATTTCGCGGATGGTTTGAGCACCGAGGGTTCCCATGCTGGTTTTAATGGCTCCTAAGAGATTGTGAGTACCATCATCGAGTTGTGCCGGACCTCGTAAGATTTGGGCGAGGGTGCCTGTGGTACCTACGCGAATGCGGGTGCCTCTGGGGAGTACGGGGCTGGGGGTAGCCATGCCCCAATGATAGCCTCGGCCGGGGGCTTCTTGGGCCCGGGCGAGGGGAGAGCCGATCATTACGCCATCGGCACCGCAGGCTAAACATTTACAAATGTCTCCGCCGGTGATGATGCCGCCATCAGCAATGATGGGCACGTAGCGGTGAGTTTCCTGGTAATAGGTTTCTCGTGCGGCGGCACAGTCGGCGATCGCCGTCGGTTGCGGTACTCCAATTCCTAGTACCCCTCGTGAGGTACAGGCTGCCCCTGGGCCAATACCCACTAAAACCCCTGAAGCTCCTGCTCGCATTAAGTTCAAGGCTACTTCATAGGTGACACAGTTGCCTAAAATCACGGGAATGGGCATCTGTTGACAGAATTTCCCTAATTCCAGGGGGGCAACGGAGGCAGGAGACACATGGTCTGTAGAAACCACTGTAGCTTGGACAAAGAATAGATCGGCTCCTGCTTCAGCTACGGCTTGACCATATTTGATAGCCCCAACGGGAGTAGCGCTCACAGCGGCAATTCCTCCTTGAGCTTTAATTTCTTGTACCCGTTTGATGATTAATTCTGGCTCAATCGGTTGAGCATATAACTGCTGCATGAGGGAGACAAATTCGTCTTTTCCCACGGAGGCGATTTTGTCTAACACCGGGTTAGGCTCGTCATAGCGAGTATAGATGCCTTCCAAGTTGAGAACGCCCATGGCTCCCAGTTGGGATAAGGCTACGGCCATATTTACATCTACTACCCCATCCATTGCACTGGCAATAATGGGGATTTCACGTTCTCTGCCCCCTAGGGTGAGGGTGGTATTGGTCAGATTCGGATCGATTGTCCGCAGACCAGGTACTAGAGCGATTTCATCGATGCCATAAGCTCGGCGGGCTGTTTTGCCCCGCCCAATTTTAATGTCCACTGTCTCTCTTGCGCTCTCTTGCGTTTCCCAGATTGTCTTTACGTTAGCCTATCAAATTGCTGGCGATTCTGTCCTGTGGTGGGGGTTGGCGGGTAACCCGATCGCCAGAGCAGTAGTAACAAAACTTAAAATTAGAAGAGGGTAGAAGAGCGCCATTGGGTAGTACCCTGAGAAACAATACCCGTTAACAAATATTTCAAGGAAACTGTCATCATGATTCAACGTGGTTCAAAAGTACGGATTAAACGCAAAGAGTCTTATTGGTACAACGAAGTGGGTACTGTGGCAACGGTAGACAAAAGCGGGATCAAATATCCTGTGGTGGTTCGCTTTGAGAAGGTGAACTATACCGGGTTTAGTGGTAGTACTTCGGGACTGAATACCAATAACTTTGCGGAAAGCGAGTTGGAAGAAGTAAAATAGGCTGCCGCTAATGGGAGAGGTGTGTGCCTGAGCTTCCAGAGGTTGAAATTGTCTGTCGAGGACTGAATCAACTGACGCTAGATCGAAGGATTGAGGGTGGGCAAGTTTGGTGCGATCGCACCCTTGCTCACCCTTCTTCTGTACCGGAGTTCTGGGAGGGGATGCAAGGCGCACACTTGACTCAATGGTACCGTCGCGGCAAGTATCTGTTAGGCCAATTAAGCTGTGGAACTAGGGCTGGGGGATGGCTAGGAGTCCATCTGCGTATGACGGGGCAGTTGTTGTGGCTTTCGGCAACGGCACCACTGCACAAACATACGAGGGTAAGCTTGCGGTTTCAGTCGGGGCAGGAGTTGCGATTTGTGGATCAGCGTCGATTTGGGCAGGTTTGGTGGGTGCCACCCTCTAGTTGTCCAGAAAAAGTGATCTCAGGGCTGGCGAAATTGGGGCCAGAGCCGCTTTCTGAGGGGTTTTCTGGTGCGTACTTGCGGGAGGCTTTGCAGGGGAGTCAACGCCCAATTAAAACCGCTTTGTTGGATCAAGCGGTGGTGGCAGGATTGGGGAATATTTATGTGGATGAGGCGTTGTTTGTGGGGGGAATCCATCCCCAAACTCGTTGTCGGGAGATTGCGGCAGGAGAATGGGAGGGGCTGAAGGAGGCGATCGCTACTGTCCTAGAACAAAGTTTAACAAAAGGTGGTACGACGTTTAGTACGTTTCTCAATGTGCAGGGAGTCAATGGCAATTATGGTGGAGTCGCTTGGGTATACCATCGCACTGGCCAACCCTGTCGTCGTTGTGGTACGTTGATTGAGCGGGTAAAATTGGCAGGCAGATCGAGTCACTTTTGTCCCCACTGTCAATCTTGGCGAAAATGAAGAGCTTTAGGCATTGGAGTAATGGTAAGATTCTGCTGATTGGCACTCTGTGGCTGATTGGTTTGAGTCTGGTTAGTTCCTTCGTGATTCCTGTTTCTACACTGATGTTTTCTCAGCAGCTTTTAACCGATCCGTTTCTTCAGTTTCCTACGGAAACAGCGGTGCGCGTGGTTTGGTTTACGGAGTTTTTGGGGCAAGATCATTGGGTGAGCTATGGTGAGGCGCTGGAACAACAGGTGAAGGCAAAAACGACGAAACTGAGCCGTACCCGTGAGGATAAGTTTTCCCATCTGGCTGAATCTCTGGAAGGGAGTATACCGGAGCGGCGCGATATTTGGCGGCATGAAGCGGAAGTGACGGGATTGGTGCCGGGGAAACGAGTCCCGTATCAGGTGACGAGTGTGGATGATCTTCAGCATCGCATTAGTAGCGATCGCTTTACCCTCAGTGCCGCTCCCCCAACTGGATCAGGGCTAAAAATTTTGCTCACTTCCGATCATCAGTTGAAGCCCATGACGGCTGCGAATCTCCAAAAAGTGGCAGAAACGATCGGAGCGATCGATGGTATTTTTTTTGCCGGGGATTTAGTGGATATTCCGGATCGTGCTTCTGAATGGTTTGACGATCAGCGCGGTAATAGTTTTTTTCCAGTATTGCAAGGGCGTGCCCATTCTACCCTAGAAAGAAAAGGGCAAAAAACGGTGTATCGAGGGGCGGCATTGATTCAGTATGCACCTTTGTTTCCAGCCCTAGGAAATCATGAAATTATGGGGAGATTTTCGGAGGAAAGTCTTTTAAATGATCAGTTTAATGATTCTTATCCTCGTGAGGTGATAGAAAAACAGTATCAGCAAAAAGCTTCAGAAGTTAATCCGAAAGGCGATCCGAAGAGAGCTATGGATTGGATTAAAAATCAAAGTTTTAATAGTGATACTTATGAAGAAATTTTTAGCTTGCCTGCTAGTCCTGGCAAGGGGCGATATTATGCGGTAAGTTTTGGAGGGATTCGGTTGGTGGTGCTTCAGGTGACAAATATGTGGCGATCGCCCAATTTATCGGCGAATACTAAAGGGCGATTTCGAGAGCGCGATCGCGATCTCCATACCCCCGAAAACTGGGGATGGGGACAACATATTTTTGAACCGATTACCCCTGGCAGTCAACAATATCAATGGTTGAAAGCAGAACTCAATTCTCCTCAATTTCAACAGGCAACCTATAAAATAGTCATGTTTCATCATCCCGTGCATTCCCTAGGAGAAAATATTGTTCCTGCGTATACCGATCCCGTGCAAATAATTGACCGAGATCCTCAAGGGAATCCCTTAGTCGTGCGCTACGAATATCCCCAAGCCAATGACTACCTGATCAAAGATATAATGCCCTTACTGGAAACCGCTCAAGTTAACCTAGTTTTATATGGCCATTCCCATCTGTGGAATCGCTTTATCAGTCCCACAGGGATCAATTTCCTAGAAACCTCCAATGTGGGCAATACTTATGATGCTTATCTGGGTTCTTCTCGCCGCTATGTTCCTCCTGCCTATCAACCAGAATACACCCCAGTTGGCGATCCTAATGGCTTAGATCCAATTATTCCTACTCTCAAACCCAGAGTAGAAAATGGCCAACCCCTCCCCTATATCGCCAGTAATGAAATCACCGTATTCAGTATTTTAGAGACAGAGAAAGGCACCGTCAGTAGCTATTTCTTTGATACCAATGATCCAGAAGGGGAAGTGGTTAAGTTTGATGAATTTACCCTGTAAAACCCAAATGGATACCTTGGGTGGGGAAAGAGGCGATCGCCAAGTTCCGGTTGCAGTATCCTAGGGAAAGAAAATAAGAAACCAAACCCGAATTCATCTGTATCTTGAGGAAGTAGAGGCATGAACAGTCTAATGCGATCGCCCCATTGGCATCAACTCCTCGGTGGGTTAGCCCTAATGCTCCCCATCGCTCTAGGATCAACTCACCTACCTGCCGCATACTCCCAAAATAGCCCCAACCGCTCCATCACCCTGCGAGCCGATATTCAAGAAGCCAATGCCAAAACCGGCGTACTCACAGCTCGTGGCAACGTCCAAATCTTCTATCCGGCTCGCAACATTCAAGCCACAGCAGCCCAAGCCCAATACTTTAGCCGCGAACGCCGAATCGTTCTCAGCGGCAACGTTTATGTGCTCCAAGAAGGCAATAGCTTACGGGGAGAAACCGTCACCTACCTGATCGATGAAGGACGTTTTGTCGCCCTGCCCCGTACCCAAGGGCAGCAAGTCGAAGCCATCTACATCGTTCCCGAAACCGCTGATGCTCCCGGCAATCCCGCCCCTGTACCACCCACCCCAGATTTATAGCCCCTGAGTGAATCTGCTATACTACAACTCCAGTTCCAAACCAGCACTCCTATGGGAAAGCATCGTGAAGTTAGTTTTAGATAACGTTCATAAATCCTATGGCCAAAAAGTAGTGGTGAACCGCGTCTACCTCTCGGTTGCTCAGGGAGAAGTAGTCGGTTTACTCGGTCCAAATGGAGCCGGAAAAACCACTACTTTTTATATGGGGACGGGTTTAGAAAAGCCAACTCAAGGAAGAATCTGGCTTGGCGATCGCGATATTACTTCCTTGTCAATCTCAGAGCGCGCCAAATTAGGCATCGGCTACCTGCCCCAAGAACCCAGCATTTTCCGGTATCTGACGGTGCGAGAAAATATTCTCTTGGTTCTAGAACAAACTCAAGTCCCTCGGCGAGAATGGCAGTGGCGAGCCGATCAGCTGTTAGAAGAATTTCGCCTAGAGGCGATCGCCCATACTTCAGGTATTAAAATCTCTGGCGGAGAGCGGCGGCGCACCGAGTTAGCTAGAGTCCTGGCGGCTGGAAAAGAAGGGCCAAAATTTCTCTTTTTAGATGAACCCTTTGCCGGAGTTGATCCGATCGCCGTCTCCGAAATTCAATCCCTAGTCGCTAAACTGCGCGATCGCCATCTCGGCATTGTCATCACCGATCATAACGTGCGGGAAACCCTCGCTATCACCGATCGCGCCTACATCATGCGCGATGGCCAAATTCTCGCCTCCGGCAACGCCGAAGAACTCTATGATGACTCCCTAGTGCGACAATACTATCTAGGAGATAACTTCCAAAGGTAACCGTCTGTCAACCTCTAGCTTTCCCAGGGAAACGTGAAAACTCGTCACTACCCATCATTGTCCATGATTTCCGTCATGGATCGTTATTTAATTCAGGAGTTAACCGCTCCCTTCCTCTTTGGCGTAGGAGCCTTTACCTCCGTCGGCATCGCCATTGGCACCGTCTTTGAACTCGTCAGAAAGATTAGCGAAGTCGGGTTACCCGTAGAAATTGCCCTCAAAGTCTTTTTCCTCCAACTTCCTTACTTCATCTCCTTCGCCATTCCCACCGCTCTCCTGTTAGGCAGTATCATCGCCTACAGTCGCCTATCCAGCGATAGCGAACTCATTGCTCTCCGCAGTTGTGGAGTCAGCCTCTATCGCCTCCTCCTCCCCACCCTCATCTTCAGCCTCATTTTCACCGGCGTTACCTTTACCTTTAACGAACTCGTCGTTCCCGCTGCTAAACGGGAAGCCAATCTCACCCTAGAACGTGCCCTCAAACAAGAAACCCCCTTGCAAGAGGCAATGAATATCTTTTATCCGGAATATCAGCGCAAACAACTAGCAGACGGCAAAAAAGTAAGAGTCTTAACCCGCCTGTTTTATGCCGAGTTTTTTGATGGTAAAGAAATGAAAGGATTAACAATCCTCGATCGATCGCAATCTCAATTTAAGCAAATCATTATTTCTGAAGCCGCTTCCTGGAATCCTGAAGAAAATACCTGGGATTTTTTCAACGGTACCATTTATGTGGTAGACCAATCTGGCTCATTTAAAAATATTGTCAAATTTGACCAACAACAGCTAAAACTTCCCCGCGCTCCTCTGGATCTGGCGGCGGTAGGTGCTAATTATGAAGAGATGAATATTGCTCAATCTCTCAACTACCTAGAAATTGTGAAAATGAGCGGCGATCAAAAACAAGTTCGCAAACTTGAGATCCGCATTCACCAACGATTTGCTATTCCCTTTGCCTGTGTTGCTTTTGGAGTAATGGGAGCCGCTCTTGGGACTCGCCCCCAACGCACGGCGGGAAGAGCCACTGGCTTTGGGATGAGCGTTTTAATTATTTTTAGCTATTATCTGTTGATGTCTGTGGGAGATGCTTTAGGATTAAGTGGCGTTCTTTCTCCCGCGATCGCCGGATGGTTACCCACCCTATGTGCTTTAGGTGCAGGAATTGGTTTATTATCCCGGATGGTTCGTTAATTTCCTCTAGCAAGTAAGTGTATATTACCACTCTACAATGCTATAATTGGTTCGTTTGTTCATGTTAAATGATCTTCGGAATCTACTGAACAATCTGTAATTAGTGTTTGACCTCTGGAATGGAAAGCGGCATGAAAACCATAGCGAGTGATAATTCTTTGGCTCCCTCTGAGATTTTACAAGTTGCCAAAACCCAACTCGAAAGTCAGGGTTACTGGATATTTTCTACAGGCAATACAGAGCGATCTTTCCTCTTGGAGTTAGCTGATTGTTTTGGTCAGCGTCAAGGCCATGCTAAATCCGATCCAGATGGCGTGCGTGAGGTGAAAGGAAAGGCTTATGCTCCCCCGTCAGGGAGTGCCCAGGAGCAATATGTGGCCAATACCACAGAAGAATTTACCCCTCACACCGATGGGACTTTTCTCGATGGTATTGCTAAAACCAAAGATGGGCATTTAGTCAGTGTTCAGCCTCCGAAAATTGTCCTGATGCAGATGGTTCAACCGGCTTTATCGGGTGGGGGTAATACGCTGTTAGATAGCCAAGAAATTTTAGAGGATGCACTCTTGTCAGACCCAGAAATGGTGTCGATTTTGATGCAGCCCTATTTTATCTATTCCCGTGACGATCAATGTGCGAGAACGGCTGTAATTAGTTGTATTGCTCCTCAAGTATGGAGTATTCGTTGGCGCTATGATTTTGCGACTTTAGTGACTGCTGAGGCGTGCGAGGTATTGCAGTTTTTCCATCAGCAATATATCTCGAATCCTAAATATCTTAAGTATTGTCCTTTGGCAGCCGGAGATATTTTGGTGGTGGATAATCAGAGGGTACTTCATGGTCGAGAGGCTTTTGTTGATGATCAGTCAAAACCGCGTTTGTTGCGTCGGCTGTGGGTGGGCGATCGCGATCGGGTGTTTATCAGTCCTTTAGGGCGATCGCAGGATCAGAAAGTCTACGCTCAATATCAGCCCTATAGCCATGTGGGAGAAACAGTAACTGTTCCCAAAATAGAGGTGTCTACGGGGATTAAGCTTACGCCCAAAAGTCAGGCGATCGCCGAAAAACTCTTCCCTAGATTTTCTACCCATTAATCTCAGCTAGAAACCCTTGATGAACGAAAACCAACTCAAACAGCTTATTCGGGAAAAAAAAGCCACTATCCTATACATTCATGGCACTGCCCGAAGTGGATCAACCATTGCCGAAGTGATTTTTGCCCAGGTAGCAGATCGTGCTATTCATCAACCCTTTGCTGGTTTACATCATGAGCTAGGAGGGACACTCAGAACCAACAAGCTCCCCTTTGATGAAGATGTCTATGAAGCAGGTTGTGGCTTAATTGTCCAGACTATTCTAGAGATACTAAAACAGCAAAATCATGTCACCCTGCTGGTGAAAGAAGTGTCTCGTTTCTTCTCTCCCGAAATTTGGTCAAAATGGATTCAAATTCCCGAAAAGTTTCTCTTCATTATTCGAGAACCTCATTTACAATACCTGTCTTGGTTATCTTATGTGACTGATGTAGTTTCTAAAACCAATGGCTCTTTAATGAACGATCCCGCTACAGTGCTAGAGAAAGCGAGAGAGATAGAAACGGTGAATGTTCAAACCCTGAAGCCTGCCTGGTCAGGCACTACAATCAGCTATAATTTCCAAGAATGGGAAAGCCTGATTCGAGATTGGGATATGCTTCAAAGGGGGATGGAGAGAAACTCTAAACAGATTGCGGTTCTGGATTTAATCGCATTACGTCATCATCCCGACGTGGCGATCGCGAAAACACTGAATACTCTCGGTTTTCAGGTGAATGAATCTCACAATTACAGTCGTAATTTGCGAGCATCTCAGGAAAAGATTTTTGATTTTCGAGACATCAATCGACCTCAGGTGAGGAAAGCACGTAATAGCCATGAAATCACGGCATTAGAGTTAGGAGAAACCGTGGATACTTTAGTCTTTCCTCCCCTTTCTCAAGACCATATTTTACGTCTGATCCCTCTCTATTTGAAACTGCTCTACGCCGATGAAAATGCGGCCCTACCATCAATGGAGCAACTCAAGGCTCCAGGGCAGAGTCAGGTTAGCTTTACTCTAGGGGATATTCATCCTTTGATTGCCTATGCGATCGCCCGTTTTCATCAGCAGAAAAACCCTTCTCCAGAGGTTGAAGATTATCTTCATTGCCTTGTAAATGGCAAAACTAAAACAGTTGTGGGCGAAGAAAAACCTAACTCCGTATTTGCTGCCTCTTTTGCTCAAGTAGATGCCTATTGGCAGAAAATTAAGTAAAATCGAGAGTGATTTGATTTTGCCTTTACCTTGAAAGAGCAACTAGCAGTAGGTTTTTCATGACTCAAACTTCCCTTAGTCAAACAGAAAATAGCACTCATGCCATTACCCTCGCCAGAGGGAGTTGGGTGGTTTTAGCCTTACGACTCGCTGGGATCATTCTGATGTACCTCCTGCAAATTTTTCTGGCTCGCTGGATGGGAACTACAGAATATGGCATTTATCAATATGTCATCACTTGGTCTTTGTTATTAGCTGTACCTGCCAGTCTAGGTTTACCCAGAGCGGTAGTGCGGTTAATTAATGAATACCGTGAACAACAAAATTGGGGATTGCTGCGAGGTGTAATTCTCGGTAGTTGGCAGTTAACTATAGCTACAGGTTTATGCCTAGGTTTAGTGGGAACAGGAGCAATTTTCTTGTTTAACCGCTATTATCAATTATCCTATACTCCTGTGCTCATGATTGGCATTTGGTTAGTGCCTTTACAGGGGTTAGTCCTACTGCAAGAAGATATGGGACGCAGTACGGAAAACCTGGTTCTGGCTTATGCTCCAACCAAGGTAATCTGGCCGATTCTTGTTATTTTAGGGGGATTTTTGTGGTGGCGTGATCGCCATCTTTTGAGCAGCATTTCTATGACTTGGGTGGCATTAGCAACCCTAGGAACTGTGCTGGCAATTCAAGGCGGCTGGATGTGGTTTAAGTTTGATCGAGATATTACGGCAACGTCTCCAGTGTATACCCCTTATACATGGCTGCAAATCTCTCTTCCCTTACTTCTTTATCGCGCCTTTCGAGAAGTGCTGGTACAGACTGATACGTTAATGTTAGGCGCATTTCTCGGAGCGAGTGCGGTGGGAATTTATAGTCCGGCTTCGACCACTGCTTTGTGGGTGAGTTTTGTTTTACAATCGATTAATTTAGTGGCTGCGCCTACATTTACGATTCTCAATGTGAGAGGCGATCGCGCCGAGCTTCAGAAAGTGATTTCTACAGTAACTGTTTGGATATTTTGGTCATCGGGTGCGATCGCCCTACTCCTATTCATTTTTGCTAAACCCATTTTAGCCATCTTTGGTGCCGAATTGGTACAAGCTCATTGGGCCTTAAAAATCCTGATTATGGGACAATTAGTGAATTCTCTATCGGGATCTGTGGGTAACTTGCTGGCGATGACTGGTTATCAAAATCAATTAATGGTCGTTTCCTTTTATACGGCTTTAATGAATCTTGGCTTAAATGCGATCGCCATTCCTCTGTGGGGAATTACTGGAGCTGCTCTTACCACGGCTGTGACGTTGAGTATTTGGAATATTTGGTTAGTAGCGATCGTCATGCAAAAATTAGAAGTCAATCCCACCGTATTTTCTGCACTGTCGCGAAAAATACCTCAGCCTGAATAGCCATTGCCCCTACCTTGTCGGAATCCGGAACTCCAGATACAGTGTGGGATAAATTCTGGTGTGATCTGTGAGTGTGAAAGGTAATGCTAAGTCGAGAATCTTCTGTTCAAGTTCAGTCCTTAGAATCTCAAGAACCCAAAGTGCATTGGCGCGAAAGAGCCTGGGTAGAGATCGATCAAGGGGCGATCGCCCATAATGTGCACCAGATTAAGCAATATTTGAGTCCCGGTTGTGAATTGATGGCGGTGGTGAAAGCAGACGCTTATGGGCATGGGGCGATCGCTGTTTCAGAGATTGCCCTGGCAGCAGGAGCCAGTTGGTTGGGAGTGGCGACAATTCCAGAGGGGATTCAGCTCCGAGAAGCAGGGATTGAAGCCCCTATTTTGATTTTAGGGGCAGTGCATACTCCGGAGCAAATTCAGGCGATCGCCCATTGGCAATTGCAACCTACCCTATGCAGTTCCCAACAGGCATTAGTCTTCTCAGAAACCCTCAGTCAACTCGGAAAAACCCTAACGGTGCATTTGAAACTCGATACAGGAATGTCCCGTTTAGGCATTCCCTGGCAAGAAGGAGCCGCCTTTTTTCAGTTAGTGTCTCGTTTACCTCATCTGAAAATTGGCAGCCTCTACTCCCATCTAGCCACCGCCGATAGTCCCGATCCCCAAATCATGCATCAACAACATCAACGCTTTGAGCAAACCCTGGGGGAAATTCAACGCATGGGATTTAAGTTACCCAAACTGCATTTAGCCAATTCTGCGGCCACCCTATGCGATCGCACTTGTCATTATGACCTAGTACGGGTAGGATTAGCCACCTACGGACTCTATCCCGCCCCTCATTTACAAAAGGTAATCCACCTCAAACCCGTTATGCAAGTGAAAGCACGCATTACCCAAATCAAAACCATTCCTGCCGGTACAGGCGTAAGCTATGGGCATCAGTATATCGCCCCCCGAAACATGACCATTGCCGTCGTTGGCATTGGTTATGCTGATGGAGTCCCCCGTAACCTCTCCAATAAGTTGCAAGTTGGCATTCGGGGACAGCGCATCTCTCAAATCGGAGCCATTACCATGGATCAATTAATGCTAGATGTCAGCAGTCTTCCTGATTTATCCGTTGGAGAAGTGGTCACTGTATTAGGAAAAGATAAGTCAATATACTTTAGTGCCGATGACTGGGCAAATACTTTAGGCACCATTTCTTGGGAAATCTTATGCAGTTTTAAGCATCGTTTACCCAGAGTAAAGCGTTAACAGTCAGTAGGGATAGCTTGTGGGTCGCAATAGAAAATACCAACTCTTTCCTTTTTCTACCCAGATCTTAGTGTTTAATGGATCATAGCGAAACTCGCTCCTACTCAGTACCCAACCCATGACTTATTTGGAGTCATGGGTTTTTTATGTCTTAACCGCTCACCATTACTTTTTCTCGATCTTGATAGCACCACATTACAAACCGTTTATAATTAATGTGTCCAAATTTGTGTAAAAAAAATTTCTGCTGAAACAGATCTTATTGATTCACATTAACCATTCTACGAGAGCAAAATATTAACTCTTCTAAGTTACTCCATTATTTTTACTGAATTCTTAAGAAAATATGTTGCAACTGATTCAAAATCTCTTGTTTCCCACCCAGTATATGCCCCACGGTCATTGCTATCTGTGGCAAACACCGTTGGTATCATTGCACGTTGCCAGTGATTTTTTGATTGAGATCGCCTACTTTTCCATTCCCGCCATGCTGATCTACTTTATCATCAAGCGGCGGGATGTACCCTTTCTCGCCATTTTTGCCTTATTTGGAGCCTTCATTGTCCTGTGCGGCACAGGTCACCTCCTAGATATCTGGACCCTTTGGCATCCCGCCTATTGGTTATCCGGCGCAGAACAAGCTATTACCGCTATTGTTTCCTGCTTCACTGCCGGCCAAATGATCACCCTTCTCCCCCAATTTCTCTCCTTAAAAACACCCCAAGAACTAGAAGAAATCAACATCAAATTACAACGAGAAATCCTCATTCGTCAAGAAGCCGAATTAGCCCTACGCCAAGCTTACGACAACCTAGAACTCAAAGTTCAAGAGCGCACCCTTGAGCTTCAAGAAACCAACTTACGCCTAGAAGCAGAAATCAAAGAACGAATTGCCGCCGAATCTGCCCTCAGAGAGCGGGAAATTCGCTTAACTAAACAACAAAGTGGTCTCCTAGAATTAGCCAAAAGCGATCGCATCTACGCAGGCAACATCGACACCGCCTTAACAGACATTACCCAAATTGCCACTCATACCCTAGATATTGCCCAAAGCAGTATTTGGCTATACAACGAAGATAAATCAACCCTATGCTGCCTGAATCTCTATGAACTCCACAACCAGCAACATCAAAGCGGCAGAGAACTCGCCGTAGCAGACTATCCCGCCTATTTTCGAGCCTTACATACCGAAAAGGCGATCGTTGCCATCGATCCACACCACGATCCTCGCACCCAAGAACTGCAACAATCCTACCTAATTCCTTTCAACATTTCCTCCCTCTTAGACATACCCATTACCCATCAAGGCAAAATCATCGGAGTCATCTGTTTAGAACACAAACACCATCCCAAAAATTGGACACTTGATGAACAAAACTTTGCTAACTACTTGGCTCAAATGACCACCTTAGCCATGGAATCCCAAGAGCGCAAACTAGCCGAAAAAGCCCTCCAAAAAGCCGTCATCGCCGCTGATAGCGCTAACCGTGCTAAAAGCGAATTTCTTGCCTCCATGAGCCACGAATTACGAACCCCCCTCAATGCCATCCTTGGATTTAGCCAAGTAATGGTACGCGACTTATCCCTCAAACCCCAACACCTACAACACCTAGAAATTATTAACCGCGCTGGCGAACATTTACTCTCCCTCATTAATGACATCTTAGAAATGTCCAAAATTGAATCCGGGAGAACCCAACTCAACAAAAGCAGCTTTAATCTAACTCGGCTCATTCAAACCTTAGAAGAAATGTTTTGTTTGAAAGCAGAAGCCAAGAAATTAGCACTCAAATTTCAAATCGATCCCAACATTCCCCAATTTGTCAAAGGAGATGAGAGCAAATTACGCCAAATTCTCATTAATCTTTTGGGAAACGCCATTAAATTTACCGACACAGGCAGTGTCATCCTCCGCCTCAAAACCAGAAAAGAACTTCACCCCTCTACTACACAGATTCCGCTGTACTTTGAAGTCGAAGATACAGGCGCTGGCATTGCCGCTAAAGAAATGGATAAACTATTTAAACCTTTTGAGCAAACCAACACAGGGATTAAATCACAGCAAGGCACAGGATTAGGCTTACCCATCAGCCAGAAATTTGTACAAATGATGGGTGGAGATATTCATGTCGTCAGTCATCCTGGGATAGGCAGTAAATTTGCCTTTGAAATAGACATGAGCTTGGCTGATCCTACGGAAGTGGAAATGCTCAAACCACACCGAAAAGTCCTGGCTTTAGAACCTAATCAACCAGAATACCGGATTTTAGTCGTTGACGATCGCCCCGATAATTGCTTAGTCATGGAGCGACTCCTTTCTCCCCTCGGATTACTCGTACGAGAAGCCAAAAACGGAGCAGAAGCCATTACCATCTGGCAAGAATGGCAACCTCACCTCATCTGGATGGATATGCAAATGCCAGTAATGAATGGATACGAAACCACCCGCAAAATTAAATCCCATCCTCTGGGTAAACAAACCATCATCATCGCCCTCACCGCTAGTGCTTTTGAAGAAGAAAGACAAAAAATTTTAGATGCAGGCTGCGATGATTTCATCCGTAAACCCTTTGAAGCCAAAATCCTATTCTCAAAGATGGAATCCTTCTTAGGCGTGCGATACATCTACGAAGAACCAGAAGCATCGATCTCTACATACTTTACCCCCCTCCTAGAAGAAAAACCCCATCAATCCGTTGCTTCAGAACTGTTACAAATGCCCATTGACTGGCTCCACAATCTCGTCGAAGCTGCTTCTCAATGCTCTGATGACAAGATTCTAGCATTAGTAGATAAAATCCCAGAAGAATTAAATTCAACTAGAGCAATGATTACAGATTTAGCCAACAATTTTCTGTTTGATGATATTGTCAATCTGGTGCGCTCCTCTACTAACGAATTATAAGCACAGGAAGTCAGTATGGAAAGTTCTCAAGATTTGACACCAAAAGCCAATATTCTCGTAGTTGATGATACCCCAGATAACATCCGGCTATTATCTACTATCTTAACAAATCAAGGCTATGAAGTCCGTAAAGCATTGAATGGCAAAAGTGCCCTTACTACCATTCAGAAATTTCCGCCAGACTTGATTTTGTTGGATGTGATGATGCCAGAAATGAATGGCTATGAAGTTTGTCAACACCTAAAATCTTTACCCGATCTGTGTAATATTCCCGTTATTTTTTTGAGCGCTTTAGATGATCCTTCTGATAAAGTAAAAGCTTTTGAATCGGGAGGGGTTGACTATATTACTAAACCCTTTCAAGATCGAGAAATATTGGCACGAGTTTCCAATCATTTAGTCATTCAAGATCAACAGAACAAATTAAAACAATGTATTGAGAGATTACAAATTGAAGTGGAAGAGCGCAAACGAACCCAATTGGCTTTACAAATTTCCCAGAAGAAAGCCGATCATCTATTATCCAATATTCTGCCTCCTCCTATTGTCGAAATCCTCAAAAAAGGTGAAATTTCTGCGGCAGAGAAATTCGACTCAGCCACAGTATTATTTGCGGATATTGTTGATTTTACCTCCCTCTGTTTGCAAATTTCTCCTCTAGAGCTAGTCAATTTTCTCAATCGCATTTTTTCCGAATTTGATTGCCTGACAGAAAAGTATGGCTTAGAAAAAATCAAGACGATTGGGGATGCGTATATGGTAGCAGGGGGACTGCCGATACGAAGGGATAACCATCTCTTAGCAATGGCAGATATGGCTTTAGAGATGCAGGAAGTGATTCAGAATATTTCTCGTGAAATTCATCAGCCGTTGCAACTGCGGGTGGGGATAGATACTGGTATGGTGGTTGCCGGAGTTATTGGTACCAAAAAATTTATCTATGATCTTTGGGGAGATACGGTGAATACGGCTTCGCGGATGGAATCTTTGGGATTACCTGGCTATATTCAAGTAACCAGCGCGGTGTATGAGTCTTTAAAACATCTCTATCACTTTCAGGAAAGAGGAGTAATTGAAGTGAAGGGTAAGGGAACAATGGTTACCTATTGGCTGATGGGCAAACAGTAAGGTGAGAATCATCATCGCCAACTCAATCTTTCTCTGCCCATTTGCGTTTTTCTTCCTCTAACTGCATTTTCTCGTTATTGAGTTTTTCCTCAATAATTTGTAATTGAGCATGGCGCGCTTCTACTTCTAATTTGCCTCGCGCTACTTCCTGGCTTTGCAGGGTTAGATCTTGCCGCCATTGCTCTGCGCGTTGATATTCTTCTTGTAAAAATTCTGGGGTAATGCCTAATGACAAGTAGTCTTTAATAAATTGCAGTACCCATTCTTTAGCATCGGTAATCTTGATAATTTCTTGATAGTCAGTTAGCTCTACTAATACTAATTGTCCTTCGGTGAGGGGAGCAATATTTTCGGAGGGGAGAGGCTCGGTTTCTGGCAAAAGTGTCCAGGTGGTTTCTGACGGCTGGCAAGCGAGTAGTTGTAAGCTGGCTGTGTCTAAACCTTGATCTTTTTGTACCTGGGCTAGATATAGCATGGGTGTTTTAGGTTTCCTCTCTAGAGATGGCTGAGGCGATCGCGCAAAATTTGTGCTTGAATTTGAAGTTGAGCTAAGCTCTCCCGCACCCCTTGTACCACATCTGGCGGCGCTTTATGCACAAATCCTGGATTTGCCAAGCGTCCTTGCAGATTCACACTCTCTTTGTCAATCTTAGCCAAATCTTTCTCTATCTTGGCTTTTAAGGCCTCAATATCCACTACTCCTCCTAGGGGAATGAGCACTTGCACCGTACCCGTAACCCCCACCAGCACTTGACGGGGCGTTTCCGCTAGGGTAGCACAAAGGGTAGGTGTTTCCGCTTTGGCTAAAGTTTCTATCGTGGATACCCCAGCGCTTAATATCTGTAATTCTGCTGCATTTTCCGTTTGCAGGATGACGGGTACTTTTATCCCTGGTTTAATTTCGGCTTCTGCCCGCAGATTGCGAATGGTGCGAATGGTATCAATTAACAGGGCAAACTCTTGCTCTAGGGTGGGATTAATCAAGGTTATGTTTGGTTCCGGATAGGCTTGGAGGGCTAGGGATGTGCCGGAATTTTGGGTGAGGGTTTGCCAGAGTTCTTCGGTAATGTGGGGCATAAAGGGATGTAAGAGCTTGAGGATTCCTTCGAGGATCAATGCTAGGAGTTGTTGAGCCACTCGCCGCGAGGGGGAACCGGCTTCTTGCCAGAGTCGCGGTTTCACCAGTTCAATATACCAGTCGCAAAAGTCACCCCAAATCAGTTCATAGATTCCTTTTGCTGCTTCACCTAATCCGTAGTTATCCAGATAGTTGCGGGTTTGTTGTGCTACTTGATGATACCGGGAAAGTATCCAGCGATCGCCTACTTCCCACTGATCTTCACCAGCCATTCCTAGACGGGCTGGGGTTTCTCCCTCCAAGTTCATCATCACAAACCGCGCCGCATTCCAGAGCTTATTGGCAAAATTGCGCGCTGCTTGTACTGAAGCCGATTCATCTGTTTGGCGATCGTATTCTAGCCGAATATCTTGACCCGCGCCCGCCACTTCTCGAATTAAAGTATATCGGAGGGCATCGGCTCCATATTTCTCGATCAACACCAGAGGATCAATCCCATTATTGGCTGTTTTCGACATTTTTTTACCATGCTCATCTCGCACCAACCCATGGATATACACTGTTTGGAAGGGCATTTGATCGGTAAAATGGCCAGCCATCATCGTCATCCGCGCCACCCAGAAGAAGATGATATCAAATCCAGTTACCAAAGTCGTTGTCGGATAGTAGCGCTCTAAGTCCGGGGTAGTTTCCGGCCATCCCATGGTAGAAAAGGGCCAGAGTCCAGAGGAAAACCACGTATCAAGCACATCCGGATCTTGCTCTAGCACTACGCTCTTACCATATTCACCCGTAGCGCTCTCTAGGGCTTCTTGGTAATTTCGAGCGACTATGAAAGGCGTATTTTCACGGATTTCTCCCTCAGTTTCACTGACTACATACCAGGCAGGAATTTGATGTCCCCACCAGAGTTGACGAGAGATACACCAGTCTTTCAGTTTTACCAGCCAATCGCGATAGACTTTGCGCCAGCGATCGGGAACAAACACCGGCTCATTGTTATGATCGAGAAATCCCAGCGCCTTGTCCGCCATTGGACGAATTTTCACGAACCATTGGGTAGACAGGAGCGGTTCGATGGGGACTTTACCGCGATCGCTATAAGGTACACTCGTCAAATAATCCTCCACCTTCACCACATAGCCCTCCGCCCCCAACCGCCTCACCCCCTCCTTTCTCGCCTCAAAACGATCTAACCCCGCAAATTCTCCCCCATTCTCATTCAAACTCCCATTCTTATGCATCAGATTAATCATCGGCAGCCCATGGCGCTGTCCCATCTCAAAATCATTCGGATCATGCGCTGGCGTAACCTTTACACACCCCGTACCAAAACTCTGATCCACATACTCATCAGCAATAATCGGAATTTCCCGTCCCACCAGCGGCAACCGTACCCGTTTCCCAATTAAACCACGATAGCGATCGTCCTCCGGATTCACCGCCACCGCCGTATCCCCCAACATCGTCTCCGGGCGAGTCGTCGCCACCTCCACAAACCCCTCACCCTCCGTCAGCGGATAACGAAACGTCCACAAATAGCCCTGAACCTCCCGATTCTCCACCTCCAAATCCGACACCGCCGACTCCGACGCAGGACACCAATTCACCATATACCTGCCCCGATAAATCAAACCCTCCTCATACAGCCGTACAAACGCCTCCACCACCGCCCGGCACAACCCCTCATCCATCGTAAACCGCTCTCGCGACCAATCCACCGACACCCCCATCCGGCGCAACTGATTCACAATCGTTCCTCCCGACGCTTCCTTCCAGCGCCAAGCCCTTTCTAGAAAACCCTCTCTACCCACATCATCACGAGTTTTCCCCTCACTTTTCAATTGCCTTTCCAGAACCGTTTGAGTCGCAATACTCGCATGATCCGTACCCGGCAACCACAGAGTATTCTTTCCCAACATCCGATGATACCGAACCAACGTATCAATCAACGCCATCTCAAACGCATGACCCATATGGAGACTCCCCGTCACATTTGGAGGCGGAATCACCACACAATATACATCGCCCCCCTCACTTGGATCAGCCTTAAACGTTTGGTTTTCTTCCCAATACCGTTGCCATTTCATTTCAGCACGGTCAGGATCATATTGACTCGGTAGGGTAGCAGGATTCAAATTCATGATTACAAATTCAACTCAGCGCTGATAGGGGACAGTAGATCGATACATTCCCGATTTACTCTTTACAACCTACTGTCCACTATAGCAAGGGTCTAGTACCAATTAAACACTCACAGGCACTTTCACAGTTGCCTGAGTCAACTGCTCATAAATTGCCCGCATTTTTAGACCCGTCAGCACTTGGAACAGCCCCGTACCATTGGTAGAACCAGGATAGTCAGGATGTTGACGCAATAAATGAGTCAATTCCCCATACTCTTTTGTACAAGTATTACTCAAATGGCCTTCAATATAAATCAACTCTTCCAGATTATCGAATTGGCCATCAATTTCCAGAATCGAAACTTCATGGCCATAATAAGCATCTGGCCCGTAGTGCATTTTAATTCCTGGATAAGAGCAAGTCAATTTCCGTCCACAGGGAATCCAATCAATCGTCGATCCCTCATCAAACAGATAAACTGGATCTCGCCCCGCAATACCATAGCGTTGGATCATCCGCACACGCAGAATTTTGCGCTCTTTATCATCTTGAATCAACTGAGTAGGCAATACTTGAATCACTACATCCGCATGGGCTTTCTGGGGATCGATGTAGGCCATAAAGTCAGGACGACGGGCGTTAATGGCAAACAAAACATCTTCATAGCGGTGACCACGCTCAGCCATGTCTCGCTGAATTTTCCAAGCAATTTTGACTTCATCACTGATATCCAGGTAGACACTAAAGTCCAGAAGATCACGCACCCGCTCGTCATACATGGGATGAAGCCCTTCCAAGACGATAATGGGTTTAGGATGAATAATTTCCGGGGGATCAATCGTCCCAGTGGTGTGATTGTAAATGGGTTTTTCTATCGATTCACCATTTTTAAGCGCTTTAGCTTGCTCATACATCAAGTCAAAGTTATTAGCTTTGGGGTTGAGCGCGGTGATTCCGGTTTCTTTCCGTTGTTTACGGTCTAAAGAGTGGTAGTCATCCAGGCAGATCACGGTGATGAGATCTTCTCCAAACAAGTCGGTTAAGCGACGCAAGAAGGTTGATTTCCCACAACCGGAGTCCCCGGCGACACCAACTAAAACCACGCGATCCGGTTTACTGGTCATAATTTCCTCTGTCAATCGATGGGTTCACTAAGTCAGTTTTTACTGATGAGTAATGGAGTTAAGCTAGCTTTGAGGGCAACCCATTAAAACCGCCCTTTGAGATGGTTAAAGACCGGAGGGTGCTTGCTCTCTCAAGATCAGTCTCGCTCTGGTTGGGGACAACTCAAGCTAGAGTTGAGCTAAGTCTTCCATGTTTAAGATTCTGGAGGAAATTTTACCAGAAGGGGATCATTCCCACAAGGCGAGTTGGATGATTTGGGGTTGCCCTCAATACCTATGCTACGGTGAAGGGGGACTTTAAGAAAATTTAAAATTGCCCCTAAAGACACGGCTCAGGGAGGAAAAGTCCGTTATTTTCGGTGCAGGGACTGATGGGGTCTAAACTGGTTTGGGTTTTTGTTGCTCAGTTTTTGCTACTTCTAGGTCAGGATTCCGCTGAAACTGGACGCTTTTCGATAGAATGATGAAATTGTTCTTAGCTCGGTTGAGGCCGATATTCAAGATCTAGTGGCCGATATCAAGGGGAAAGGAGAAAATTTAGCAAATGTACGCATCCAGTTTAGCTGGGAGAACCAGTAGCCCGTCGTCAAACCGTCTGTTTCAGTTTGAAGTAGTCGGTCTTAACCCAGGCAATACGGTGGAAAACCGAGACGGCTCCGTTCGTCGTAGTGGCAGTATGTTGATCACCGTGCCTTATGCCCGCATGAATGAGGAAATGAAACGGATTTCCCGTCTGGGGGGTAAAATTATCAGTATTAAGCTGTTAAGCTCGAATGGCAATGGACAATCGGCTCCATTAGTTTCTGCTCAAGGGAGTGTCACCCAAACGAAGTTTATGGAATCAGCACCTTCGATTAGTGGAGAAGCCGTGTTATCTGCCCCCACTGGCAAAGTTCACAAACGTCAGGAAGATAGTACTATTCCGATCAATATTTACCGTCCTAAGGAGCCTTATGTTGGCAAGTGTATCGGTAATGAGAAACTGGTCGCTGAAGGAGGGTCTGGTATTGTTCAGCATTTGACTTTTGATCTGTCTCAGGGCAATCTGAGGTATGTGGAGGGTCAAAGTATTGGGATTATTCCTCCGGGAACGGATGGTAATGGCAAACCGCATAAGTTGCGTTTGTATTCGATCGCCTCGACTCGTCATGGTGATGATGAAGAGGATAAAACGGTTTCTCTGTGTGTGCGTCAGCTAGAGTACAAACACCCGGACAGTGGGGAAACGGTTTATGGGGTGTGTTCTACCTATTTGTGTCATCTCAATGTGGGTGATGATGTCACCATTACTGGGCCAGTTGGGAAAGAGATGTTGCTTCCTGATGATGAAGAGGCGACGATTATCATGATGGCGACGGGTACAGGAATTGCTCCGTTCCGGGCTTATCTGTGGCGGATGTTTAAGGAGCGGCACGAGGATTACCAGTTTAAGGGTTTTGCTTGGCTGTTTTTTGGGATTCCGTTTACGGCGAATATCCTCTATCGGGAAGAGCTGGAAAAAATCCAGGCGCAATTTCCCGATCATTTCCGACTTACTTATGCGATTAGCCGCGAGCAGCAGAATTCGGAGGGGGGTAAGATGTATATCCAAAACCGGATTCAGGAGCACGCGGATGAACTGTGGCAGTTAATCCAAAAACCCAATACCCATACTTACATTTGTGGTCTTAAAGGTATGGAAGAGGGGATTGATCTGGGGATGTCTGCAGCGGCGAGTAAGTTTGGTGTGGAGTGGATTGAGTACCAGAAGCAGTTGAAGCAAGAGCATCGCTGGCACGTGGAAACTTATTAAGTTTGATTGATTCTCTAGAAACCCGGTTCTCCACCGGGTTTTTCTGATTGAGGGGGGGAGAGGGAAGGGGGCGGCTCGGCGGGGCTAGGATGGAGGGGTTTGGAGGTGAGGATGAGGCGCAGTTGGGCGTGGATGAGGTTAAGATGGGCTAAACCTAGGTCTACGTCGCCTTGAACGACGATGCCGGTATGGAGGAGGCGATCGAGGAGTTCTAGGATGGAGGGGCGATCGCTACTTTTTCCCGGATAATAGCCTTGTTTAGGTAATAGGCTGCCGATTTCTCCGAGATCAATATTTAAGTCTGCTGGATCAATCTCGAAAATCCCGCATAAGTTCACAATTTGTGCTTCTAATTGTTGCAAGCTTTCTGCGGCTCGGTCTAATTCTGCCTCGGTTAAAATCCCGGCATCCATCCGACGAATCACCTGGGCTTCCATTAATTGCCGAATCAATTCCACAACCGTGAGGAGCAGGGGCGCGAGTCCGGCATCTGGGGAAGAAGAGGGAACTAAGGAAGAAGTCATAGTTACTTTGAGCGTTAGGTCTATCTTATCACCAAAAAGAAGATTTACAAAACCTCAAACTTGTCATATAATTAGAATTTGGCTTTGAAATCCTTGAACGCCTATAAGCTCGATCACGGAGGCAACTCAAAAGCAATCTATCCACCTAAGCATCAAGTCGCGGTGTATAGAAAACCCAAAAAGTTGACTACTCTGGAAAGTAACTCTAGGCCAAAAGAGGGGAAAATCCCCATCAGTACCATAGAGGCTCAAGAACCTCTTCACCCCAAGCAGTAAGATCTGAAGAGAAAATATTGCTCAATCAAAGGGAGATCGAAAACGGTGACTAAAAAAGAAACCGCGTCAATCCAGGAAAAAGAAAAATCGGAAAACCTGATAGAGGTAACCACCAAATTCCTCCAAGGCACCAAAGATGAACTCAAAAAAGTCGTTTGGCCTTCTCGCCAACAACTCATTAGTGAATCCGTGGCCGTAATGTCCATGGTCAGCTTATTTGCCTTTCTCATCTTTGCCGTCGATAAACTCTTTAGTTGGACAGCCAGCCAGGTATTTTGATCATGGTATCAGAAGAGTCTTTCGAGTCAAACCCCAGAGACCCAGAAGAGCTAGACAACCAAAACGAAGAAAGCAAACCCACCGAAAAACCGCGGTGGTATGCTGTGCAAGTGG
>CAZTRW010000008.1:33096-46383 GCA_964616725.1 uncultured bacterium | reverse complement strand
CTGTACCCACTTCTCCTGTCATGGCTACTTCAACTTTGAAGATGCCCTGAAATCCGCTCTCATCCTGGCTAAAAGCGAATTTACGCCCCCACCGCCCACCGATGACCCCAGCCGCTATCTCCCCTTAGAAGACAATAAACTGCTGGACCTGCAAAAATGCCTGACCTTAGAGGATATCTTACGCCTTGACCTGACCAATTGCCGTCTCGTCACCCTTTCCGCCTGCGAAACCGGTATCACCGACATCACCTCCACCAGTGATGAATATATCGGTTTACCCAGTGGCTTCATTTTGGCGGGTTCTCCCAATGTGGTCAGTACCCTTTGGACGGTGGCGGATATCTCCACGGCGATTTTTATGATTCACTTTTATCAAACCCTCAAGCAGCAGCAGGACCTCTCGGTGGTTCTGGCGTTGCGGCAGACTCAGACCTGGTTGCGGTCAGCCACGGTGCAAGATTTGTTAGACTGGGTGGATAGCTGTAAGGTGATTAGCCAGCAGCGGCGGCAGGAAATGAAAAATATTATCGATTCCTTTCCTCTCGACTATAAGCCATATGAGTCTCCCTACCATTGGGCAGCATTTTGTGCCATTGGACAGTAAAATATTAAGCGTATCTAACAGGAGTGATAAGCCATGACCCCCGAACAACGTATTGCTGCTTTCTGGGAGATTTGGGAAACTAACCCGGATAACATTTTAGAAACATCGGGAGCTGCTCAGGATTTACAGACCCTGAATGATAGGTTACTGGCTTGTCAAGATAAGTCAGATTCTGAGGTGGCGACTGTCATCAAAGATTGGTGTCGCTCTTATCCTAAGTTGACTCAGAAAGTGATGGATAAAGTGGGGGAAAGGAAGCTAAGTGGTTCTGATAATGATTCCCCCAACAAAGGGGACACGGCTTATATCAATCTCTATCCGAAAATTACCGAAATTCTGCGAACCCGCGCTCCGAAAACGGGCAAAAAAGAGGGTCAATCTCAATCAAGTTGAGACCGATGGAAACTTTACTCAAAACTGGGCGGAAATTCAATCTGATACTATTTATCAGAATTCTAATGGAATGAAAGTTTCTTTCGCTTCAGAACAAATCCAACAGGGGATTAGATATGATGGCAACAACAAACACTTAAAAGCCATTAACAAAGGGATTGTTCCTCCTCGCGGAAATATGGGCTTAGTTGCATCGGAAGTTGAGGGATACGACTGGAAATCAAAGGTATTAGGAAAAGGAAGCGATCGCAGATTTCATGGCAAAATGATTGATGATGTTTTGCACTTTCCTGGTTTTGACACGGAACATTAGAAATCCATATCTATACTATGACGATTCTAAAAAATCATCCGGTTTGGCAAAATTTATCAGAGGTTGTTAAGGGTATTGACGCTAATGCTCTAGTTTGGGAGCATTTAGGGTTATGCGATTATCAAATATCCGGCTATTGGGATGAAAGCGATCGCTTTTATGAAACCGTCATCTTACCGCGTCCTCTGTCGCCGCAACTCATCAGCAGTGGCGTGATTTTCACCGGAGATAAACGCCGCATTCAACTGAAATTTACCCTAAATCTTGAAACCGCTACTCCTCCCATTTCTATCGCGCAACTGATGTTAGTCTATGATGAAAACCTAGAATTTATTGATGAAAATTGGCAAATTGACCTCAAGTCAGAATTGATTAAAGTTCCATCTTAAAATCGTAGGTTGGGTGAAGTCGTAGGTTGGGTGAAGCGACAGCGCAACCCAACCAATCCGGGTAAAATGTTGGGTTACATTGCATTCCACCCAACCTACAAGCCTTGAGGAAAAATAATGACCGATCAAATTTTTGCCCCCAATCTCTATTTATGTGCTTACTATCTCCGGGAAGATGACACCGAGGGAGAGACTCACCCCCTGTGGTTAAATTGCGATCGCCTTCTGTCTCACCTCACCGATACTCGACTGATAACCCATCTCCACCGAGAAGGTAAAAATCGCATTCTCCTCCCCCCACCCCAAACGCAGATTCCCTTCACCCTCCCCAACTTTCCAGATATGGAAGGCTTTATCCAACCTGTCCAACTTCAAGACAGTTATGGGGTATTTCTGAATATTGGCTATGATGATAGCAAACCCGCCAACACTGTGGAAATTCCAGTTCTGCAACAGTTTAACCCTAACCAGATTTTACCCTTTTCCCCAAGCAAATATTTTCTCGGACAAACTCTGCTATTAACCCTAAATTTAACCCCAAAAAATCAAGACTTGCAAGGTTCAGAATTAACGAAATTAGCGAATCAATGCTATCAGACTTTATTGACTCAAAATGCTGAACCCTCTCGGAGTCATGAATTATTTGGCAGTCCGATTTTTGAATATGGGAATCCCCGCGAACCGGATAAATCCCCCCATGTTCTCATCTGGCTATTCCGAGATAAAATCGCAGATGCAACCCTAGGAAAATGCTTTCAGCCAACTTTTGACTTGTTTTTCTATCGCCATAAAATCACCAAAGCCTTTCAAGATAGCCGGGAGATTTACAAGCAACTTAAACAATATTATCTCAGCTTAGACGGCATTTTAGACAAAATTCAAACCCTAATTGATAACGCCCAACCTGACTCCCAAAACACCGATCTCCAGAATTTGAAAACCAAGTTAAAAGAACTATCCGCTGATTCTCTCATTTACGATCGCCTCCTGCGGAAAATGAAAGATTTTTTGAACACAGTTAACATAAATCTTAATAATTATAATGACACAATTGAGAAAATTTGTGCTATACTCGTAATCGATAAGGAAGAACTATCATTGTGGCGGTACTTCGGAGAACAAACCGCGCCCCAACTCCGGGGTCAAATTGAAGCAGATTTAAGTTATTTTGAACAGGGGACGGGGTTAATTAGTCAGGCAGTGACCTCGATTCGCGCCATTGTAGAAATTGACCAAGCGCAGTGCGATCGCATCTGGCAAGATCACATTCAAGCCCTCAGTTTTGGAGTAGGCGCAGGAGCTATTCTCGCCTCAACTTCTGGACTGATCATTGCACCTTGGTATGATTGGCATGGCAAAAAAATAGACCTGGGATTCCCTTTACCCCATCCCTTTCTCCTGGCTTTTTTCGGCAGTGTATTTTTTGCCATTGGCGTATTTTATTTCCAAAAATATCGGTTTCAGCAAAAACGTCTCGCCTCTCTTAACTCAATCAAACTTATTGGCAGGGGTAGCAACGACAGTTGCTCAAAGTCATGAAACCGACTTTGCCCTTCAACCAATGGGTCTCATACCGGGATTGACTGCATGAATGGAACGACTCCCGGAATGGGGTAAACTGCGCTGATAGGAAGCTTCTGGGGGTTGTCCCCAGCCGAGTTGCAGCAATACCTGTAGAAAAGTGGCATTTTCCCATTTCCAGATTAAAGCCCATTCAGTGCGTTGGGCAATGCGGATGACTTCTTCACGCGGCAGGGGTTGATATTGTCGATTATCGGCAATAAAGATATCCATGGCGACCGTGACTTGGTGCCAGAACTGAAGAATTCTGGGTTTAGCTGCTTGTAGCTGTTCTAAGTCTTGGGGTAGGGCGATCAGTTGGTCGTGAATGGTGGGGTAGTGGAGAGTTTCCCCGTGAACGGCGATCGCCTCCCAGACAATACCAGAAACTCCATAATCTTGCTGATAGTGATGAACCGTGCGCCGAAATTCCTCATAGGCAGTAAATTTCTGCACTCCTTCTGCGGCGAGAAAACGGTCTATCAAAGGATTTCCAGAAAGTTGGGTCTGCAACTGGAGTCGCTCTCCCCGCATACAAGCTTGGCGCTCTTGAGCTAGGATTTCGATCAACTCTGCTGTGCTGTAAACCTGAGTCATGGCCTAGCAGTCCCACCGAATAGACAGGAATTCTTTAGCTGGTGAGAGCGGAGATAGTTTGTTGGAGTTCAGCGATCGCTTGCAGTTGGCGATCGCTCGCCTCTTGAATCGCCCCCATCCCTTGGTGAATTAGGTCTATCTTTTGTTTCACCTGGCTTACTCGGTCTTGAATCGGCTGAAGGATCGCCTCGTATAGAGCCGCCTTGCCTTGATCTTGAGCCACCAGAGCCGATTGCTGGCGTTCTGTTTCTTCTAGCTGCTTAATCTCTTGACGCTTGGCTTCCTGGTCTCGTCGTTGAGCATTGACCAACTCTTGAGCTTGGGCGATCGCCGACTGCATCTGACTAATCTCATTCTCAATCCGTTGCACCTGTTCCCCTTGCTGCTGCCGTTGAACTTCTACCGCTTCTAAGGCTGGGCCAAAATCTAACAGCGCTTCCTGTCCTGGCTCTACTGGATACCCTTGACGTTGGCGCAAGATCCCCTCATGGATTTTGAACACCAACTCCCGCTCTGCCAAATTTCGCCGCGATCCCACCAAAGACTCATTTAAGAAATCATAGCTTTCTTGCTCTGTAGATAGCTCTGTTTCCAAACTCAGGCGGTCATACTCACTGGCTTGGCCAATTTTCTGCTTCAACTCCTCAATGGCCTGTAGCTGGTAGCCTAGCTCTTCTTCTTGGTCTTTGACAAATCCCGATGCTCGTTTCAAGTCCTGTTGTAGTTCTTCCACCCGTTTCTGCAACTCATCGATGGGCATCGACTCCAAGGCGTGGCGATCGACCTCCACCGAAGGATGTCCAGAAGCCTCTGACAACTGCACCAATTGTTGGTATAGTGCTTCCGTCTGACTGAGATGAGTGCGTAGGGGTTGGAGTAACTCCTGTTTGATTTGCAATACCCGTTGTTGGGTTTTCAAATCCATTTCCGCTTGTTCCAGAACCGTTTGACTCTCCTGCCATTGCTGCCAGCGGCTTTGGACAGTTGCCTTTAAGTGCTCCAGTTCTGCCATCTGTTGGCTAATTCTGCCTTGGCTATCTGAGCGCTGCTGCCAGTGCTGGTCGAGTACCTGCTGATGGTCTGTGATGGCGTGGGTGATCTGACCGAGGGCTTCTCGAATGGTCTCTGTGGGAGCGATCGCCTCCGACAGATGTTGTAGAGCCATTTTGATCTTCGTAGCATTCTCCTCATCGAGCACAGACGCAGAAGCCAACTCACCCTTTTGCTCCTCTAGGCGCTGTTGCTCTCCCCGCAAATGGGCCCAAGCCCCTTCCAACTCTTGGGTTTTGCGCTCAAACTCCTCACGCTGTCGTTGTGCTTCTGCGGATAAGGTCTCAATCTCCTGTCGCTTCGCTTCCAACTTCTCCGCTTCTTCCTCCAACTGAGCCAGTTCGTCCTCCCTAGCCACCAGTTCCATTTCCCGACGATTCAACTCTTGAGCTTGAAAAGTGAGAGACTGCTTCCACTGCTCAATTTCCTCTTCCTGACCGCCAATTTTGTCATTAATGGCAGAAAATTTCTGCAAAATCCCAATCAGCGGACGGGCTGCCTCTTGAGGCGGTCTTTGAATTTTCTTATTCGCCACCTCTACCATTACCAGTGCTCCGTCTTTCAAAGTTCCTGGTTCCCCTAACTCAATCACTTCGTCTGGGACAGCACTCCAGTTTTGTTCACTGCGCTGACAAGCCAGCAGTTTGACCTGGGCCTTATTACCCATGAACCCCTTTTGGATTTGTACTTCTGCTAGATAAAGCACGCTGATAGTCCTCGTTTATGCGTCCATCGATCAACTTGATACTGGGATAGTAGCTCTCCCTGCTTATCCTATTTTGACTGCTCTGACCCATTTCAGGAAACCCCCTTGATTGGATTTGGGCGACCTTACCCATCTGCTTTACAAAATTTATTACTCTTTTCTGGGATAGGCGATCGCCAAGGATAAATGTTGAGGGAGGATTGAGGGTTGATTTTCAACCTCAATTAGTCTAACCTAAAATGGCTCCACTAATAAACCCTTTCCGCCATCTCTCCCCTAAAGCAAAAACCTGCCATCGAAAGAATTACAATAACCCTAGGGGATGGGAACCCCCTAGTGATGAAGGAACCGAGCTATCCAAGGAAGCAAATAACACCTGATGCAGGGACACTTGAGTGAGATTGATATTCGCAGTATTTTCCAACTCATTGAGTTGGGTCAGCGCACAGGAGAACTGTGTGTTGAGGCCTATAGTCCTCAACCAGGCTTTGGTTTAGGCGATCGCTTCCATCGTAATCGTCCCCCCGAATGTTGGTTTGTCTTTTTCGCCAATGGCAAAATCCTCTACGCCGGTTCCGACACCGATAGCTCCCTACTGAGGCTACGCCACAACCTGCATCGCTACGGTTTAGCCAACGCCCTAGACGAAGTTCGCGTCCCTGCCATCTCCTCCACCAACGCCCCCGAATACGGCTATCTTTGGGCGATGCTCGAAAACCACAGCCTCACCCCCGCCCAAGGTCGCAGCATCATCAAAAGCATGGTACACGAAACCCTATTCGATTTGCTCTACCTGCACAACGGCTCCTTCATTTTTGAACTCGGTTCCGCTCTCGCCCCCCAACTGACCACCCAAGAAATCGGTCCCCTGGTAGCCAAAATCCTCAAACAGGTGCAAGAATGGAACCAACTCCATCCCCACATTCAATCTCCCGATCAATGTCCCGTCCTCTGCGATCCAGAGCAACTACGCCAAAATCTCAATGAAAAACGCTTTAAGCTCTTTGCCTCTTGGTCAGACAGCCACACCTCCATTCGCCAAATTGCTCGCTACTTGAATAGCGACATTCTCACCGTTGCCCAAGCCATCTATCCCTTTGTGCAACAAGGATGGGTACAACTGACCTATTTACCCTCCACAGAACCCCATTGGCTGCCCCAACCGACTCCTCGCGTGCGCCCTCCTCGAGTTGTGTTTATCGACGATGGTGTTGCCTTGTGCAAGGCAGTTGAGCAGATTCTCAAAACCAGTGGCTATGAAGTCGCCGGGATTACTAATCCCCTTAGGGCATTAAGTCTTGTGTTTCAACTCAAGCCAGACTTAATTCTTTGTGATATTGCCATGCCCGAATTAGATGGTTATGAGATTTGCGCCATGTTAAGGCGTTCGAGTTTATTTCGCCAAACGCCAATTGTCATGCTCACCGGACGGGATGGATTTATCGATCGCCTCAAAGCTCGCATGGTCGGCGCAACCGATTATCTGACTAAGCCTTTTGGCCAGGGAGAATTGTTGATGATTCTGGAGAAGTATATAGGTAAAGGGACTGGCTCGGAGCCTTCTGCCGATCGCATTCTTGATGATGCGATCGCCAATGAACTCAATTTAGAACCCCATTAACCCTCAATCCCTAAAAAACCTCCAGATTTCTGGTCTGATACGACCCTTTATTGGATAAATTAGAAATACTCCATTAGTCTGACCCCTCACCTTCTTGTCAGACCTTCACCCTCACTAAACCCAATTACAATCGCACATTAGCAGGATCAAAGGTATGAGTAGCGTTTTAGTGGTAGAAGACAGTCCCGCCCAACGGGAAATGATTAAAGATCTGCTCAAAGAAAGCGGCCTTTCAGTCACCATTGCCAGTGACGGGGTAGAAGCCATAGAGAGCATCCAAGACAATCGCCCAGATCTCGTAGTTTTAGATATCGTTATGCCGCGCATGAACGGCTACGAAGTCTGTCGCCGCATCAAACAAGACCCCAAAACTCAGGATGTTCCTGTAGTAATGTGCTCCTCTAAAGGAGAAGAATTTGACCGCTATTGGGGCATGAAACAAGGGGCAGATGCTTATATTGCCAAACCTTTCCAGCCCACAGAATTGGTGGGAACCGTCAAACAATTATTACGTAGCCGCTAAGAAAAACTCTCCCCATCACCCTCAAGAATTGAGTTATGGTAGATCGCCCGCAATTCATCCCTCCAGTGGAATCCGAGCCAGCCACTGAGTTTCAGGAACTCCAAAATCCGGAAGGAGAGTTACACTTAAGATTTTTCGTCCCTTCTGGCCATGAATTGGCTTTAAGTGCCATTGGGATCAAAGAAGTATTTGAGTCTCCCCCCGACCGGATCACTCCCATTCCTAATGTTTCTCCTTTATTATTAGGAACGATGAATATTCGCGGCCGAGTGATTTGGGTGGCCGATCTGGGGCAATTTCTAGGAGAGAATATTCCCTTGAATACTGACCGCTCCGAACTGCCAGTGATTGCGGTGGAAGACCAAGATACCTTATTAGGTTTGGCCATAGACCGCATTGGTGGTATGGATTGGCTAGATGTGGATCAACTGCAACGAGCAACCAATATTGCTGATACGATGGAACCATTCGTGCGGGGAGAATGGGTGCTGGATGCAGAAGCCAATCGATACTTATGGTTACTCAATCAAGTGGCGATTTTGCGATCGGCCAGGTGGGCGGTCTAAAATTGAGGCAAGGCTGACAGAAAAGATAGAGATCCAGGGGCTAAATTAGAGATCATCATCAAGTCAAATCAGTAGATTACCATTAACAATTTGTCAAACTAGCGTGTTTGGGGGGCGATGGGATGGATTATGCAACCGAATATCAACAAGCAGAAACCGCTTATGTTCAAGGCCGCTATGAAGATGCGGCAGCCATTATTGATAGTTTAGTAGAGACCTTTCCAGAGGATGCTAATTCTCATTTACTCAGAGGTCATATTTATTGTTATGGACTACAAGACTATGGGATCGCCAGGAGAGAGTACGAAGCAGTTTTAGCTATCACACAAGACCAAGTGTTCATCGACTATGCCCACCAAGGCTTATCTGATGTAGAACAATTTGCTACCTACCATACCATCAATACCGTCAGTGGAGACCTGCCGGGTATGGACGAATTAGATGAGGCAGAAATTGCCTCAGAATGGCAAGATCTAGACCTCAACGGCGCTGCCGCAGAAGAGGAAGATCTGCACACAGAAATGATTAGTCCTCCCCAACCTGCCTCTGAGGAATTCCCAGACGACGAAGAACTCCTAGACGACCCCTTCCTGGATGAACAAGGGGAAGAAAGTATCAACTCCTGGTCTAACCTAGAAGACGACCCCTTCACCGTCGCCCAAGAAGAACTGGAACAGTTTCAACAAGAATCGGTCTCCCAAGCAGATGATATCTTTGCCAGAGGGTCTCTTGCTGATTTGGGAGACTCAGAGGATGTTGAGGAAGAAGAACCTTTTTCCCCCTTTACCACTGGCCTGGTAGGAGCTGATGAAACCGGAAAGCTCTCCCCATCAGACGTAGGCATTGCCTTCGACCCTTCCGAATTTCCAGATGACCAGGAAGCCTTTCCCGTCTCTCCCGCACCAGAAGAATTTGAGGAAGCTCTCTCGGAAGTATCTCCCCACGGAGAAAGTCCTACCTTATTTGTTGGTCAAACTCCCCTGAGAAGCTCAGTCAATGGACGATCCTCCCCGGCGACGACCAAATCCCCCCAGTCCTCTAGTCGCAATGGTGCTATGCCAACAGATCAAACCCTATCCGATACTAACCTCTGGCAAGGCATTGGAGATGATGACAGTTTCCCGAAGAACGGTATGCCCTTGGAGGAGACCAGTGGCTTGACAGAATCAGGGCTACATACGGAAAGTTTTGGGTTGGATGGATTTGACGAAGATTTAGATGATTTTACGGATAGCAACACTGACCTATCGGTTGGACACAATGGCAAAGGAACTGTGGATTTCCTGGATGAATTTGATGCCTTTGATGATAAGGTCTTGGACGAGTTTTCTGGCTTTGATGACACTGCCTCAGGAATGCCCACAGACTTAAAGATTTCTCCTCGCCCCAGTAGCCGCAATAGCCCGAGCACCATGAGTCGGGGGAGTCTGAGACTTGATGAAGATTTTGATCCGAGCGATGATAACTCGGCTTTGCTGGAAGAGGAGATGTTTAGCATCTCTAGCAGTAGTGTAGAAACCATGCCTACTTTCACGGGAAAAGCTCAGCGGCAGGTAGAACCCAGTGTATCTGTAGAGCAAGGGGCCTTTGCTTTTTTTGAGAATGCTCCTCTGGTGACCAAAAATTTGTATACGGCGATCGCCACCGGACTGAGTTCGATCTTTGCGATCGCCTCAGTCATCTATGCGACTGCCAGCACCGCTCCCCCCCTCTCCAAATTAGTCATGATCATGCTTCCTGGCGCTCTATCTGGTGGAACCACTTACTTATTAGGTCAAAGAATTACCAGACAACTCAAGCGCAGCACAGACGACCTCCTCACCCAATTTGAAAAAGTCGCCTCCGGACAACTCGGTGCCCAAGCCACTGTCTTTACCGAAGACGAAATGGGCTATCTCGCCGAAAGCTTCAACGTCATGGCTCGCAACGTCCTCACCACTATGAGCGAATCCCAGCGCAAAGCCGCAGAAAACGAATCCGCCAAAGAAGACCTCCAGCGTCAAGTCATTCGCCTCCTCGACGACGTAGAAGGCGCAGCCCGTGGAGACCTAACCGTTCAAGCCGAAGTTACCGCCGATGTGCTCGGAGCCGTTGCCGACTCCTTCAACCTCACCATCCAAAACCTGCGAGAAATCGTGCAACAGGTGAGTGTAGCAGCCCGACAAGTCAACAAAGGCTCCGCTGAAAGCGAAGCCTTCGCCAGAGGATTAGCCGCTGATGCCTTACGACAAGCCGAAGAACTCGCCGTCACCCTCAACTCCGTACAAATGATGACGGATTCCATTCAGCGGGTAGCAGAAAGTGCCCGCCAAGCCGAAGCCGTTGCCCGCTCCGCCAATGACACCGCCCGCCGAGGCGGCGAATCCGTAGAGCGCACCGTAGCCGGGATTCTCCAAATCCGAGAAACGGTTGCAGAAACCACCCGCAAAGTGAAACGACTTGCCGAGTCTTCTCAAGAAATTTCTAAAATTGTCGCCTTAATTGCTCAAATTGCCTCTCGAACCAACTTACTCGCCTTAAACGCTAGTATTGAAGCAGCTCGCGCCGGAGAAGCAGGGCGAGGATTTGCCATTGTTGCGGATGAAGTGCGACAACTGGCAGATAGAGCCGCCAAAGCCTCTAAGGAAATTGAACAAATCGTATTACAAATCCAAAGTGAAACGGCTGGGGTAATGCAAGCGATGGAAGAAGGAACCCAACAGGTTCTTCAAGGGACGAACCTCGCCAAAGAAGCCGCTAAATCCCTCGAAGATATTATTCAAACCAATAACCGGATTGATGTCCTCGTTCGTTCCATCGCTGCCGATACGGTAGAGCAAACGGAAACCTCAAGGGCAGTTGCTCAAGTTATGCAATCCGTAGAGTTGACAGCTCAAGAAACTTCCCAAGAATGTGGACGAGTCTCCCAAGCCTTGGGTAACCTAGTCAATGTAGCGCGAGATTTGCTCACTGGGGTGGAACGATTCAAAGTCGATCCCCATAAAAGCCGTTGATCAGAGGATAGTGGATAGTCGATCATCATTAGTAGGTCTTAGCTCTCAAGGCTCAACTCTCCACTATCAATTCAATGAATATTAAGGGGGAGTTAAACAATGATACAACCAGACAATTCACACCGGATTATGGGATACTTCCTAGAGGAAGCCAAAGATCATCTCAGTGTTATTGAACAAGGGTTATCTACTTTAGAGCAAACTGTTCAAGATTTAGAAGCAGTTCGGGAGATTTATCGAGCCGCCCATTCGATTAAAGGTGGGGCAGCTATGTTGGGGATGAGCAAGATTCAAAATACGGCTCATCACCTGGAAGATTATTTTCAAGTGCTAAAAGTTCTGTTAGAAGAAAATCCTCCACAAGCTCAACTCAAGTTACGATCTTTAGCTAACTCTAATTTAGAAGCCTTGTTGCTACAAATTGTAGATGGTTTGAGGGAGTTAGTGGAAAATTTGGAAGCTCATGAAAGCCATCTGCACCCTAGAGAAGCGGAGATTATGCAGGGTTTAATGCCGTTGTTGGCAGAATTGGGGAATCAGTTGCAAGCTTACGAGAGCTTGGCAGTTGCGCCGAACCTCAGTCAATTAAAATCAGAGGAAATAGAGGAAAGAAAAGCAACCGCAACGGTTGCTGCGCCAGTGGCGAGATCATCTCTTCCTGATCCAGAAGAAAGTGCGAAGCAGTTGGTGTTTCAGAGTGATGTGCCCAACCAGTTGCGAGAGATGCTGCAAGGATTTAAACAGCCAGATAATGCAGGGAGTCGGCAGTATTTGCGAACTTTATGTGGGAGTTTGAGGCAAGCGGGTGAAAATTTTGAGATTGGAGAATGGGTGAGGTTGGTGGAGTTGGTGGAAGCGGCGATCGCCAATCCCAACCATCTCTATGCTAACCTAGCCCCAATCATTATTAAAGACCTCAAACAAGCTCGAGATTCTATTCTCGCCGGCCAACCCCAAGCCATTCAGCCAAGTCAAGCACTACTCAACTTACAATATCCAGAGTCAATTACTGATTCTGCTCCCGATCCTGAACTCCAAACCCTCCTAGGAATTGGCGTACAAGAAACAACCCATCAAACCCCACAAAACACTAAACCTTCTCCCACGGAGTTTATTCCTCCTCCCCTTGATCCTCCCACCTCTCCCCACCAACGCTCAGGTCCAGAAGTGGGACTCAGTGAACTCAATACCTTAGCCGATCTATTTGCGGGAAAAACCCCAGATATTGAACTAAGTTGGGAATCAGAAAACCTATCTCCTACTCTGGATGAAACTTGGATTTTAGAATCTTCAGATAGAGATGAACTCAGTGACCTTTCCGAATTTTTACAACAGGAATCTGCGGATCAATTCCCAGACGGAAGTGGCGATCTTGACTTTGACTTAGAAGCAGATTTGGGTTTCTCATCCTCACCCAATACAAATGACCAGGAAAATGACATAAAAGATTTACTAGAAATTGAGACCAATATTATGAACGAAAATAACAATCTTAATCAAGAATCCGACCTTTCTGATTGGTTTGAACAACCGGGAACAGAATTATCTAATGACCTAGATGAGTTAATGGAGATGGACTTATCATCCTCGAATCATAGTGAATTTCCAGAAGATCTGGATCTTGAAATGGACGTTAACGACTCTGAAGCTGATTTGAGCTTTGATTTGGAGTTTGATCCTAGTTTATCGGCAGAATCAGCAGACTTATCCGAAATTGATAGATTGTTTCCTGTGGAAGAAGAAAATAAATCAGAAGCTTTTGATCGTGACTTGGAAAACTTGAATCAGCTATTTGATGGATTTTCTGACGAACAAATCGAATCGTCTTCAAGAAAATATTTTCAACCTTTTGTTGTCAATGAATCATCAAGAGAAAGCGAAGTATCCACAGATTTAGATCTATTCGGAATGGAAGTAGAAGCGCAGCAAGAGTTACCAGATTTTAGTGAAGAGGCATCTCTGGATGAGGAAC
>CAZTRW010000008.1:32435-32996 GCA_964616725.1 uncultured bacterium | reverse complement strand
GAAGAAGAAAGCGAAGCATCGGCAGATTTAGATCTGTTGGAAATGGAAGCGGAAGCGCAGCAAGAGTTACCAGATTTTAGTGAAGAGGCATCTCTGGATGAGGAACTTTCCTTTGAGGAAGAAGAAAGCGAAGCATCGGCAGATTTAGATCTGTTGGAAATGGAAGCGGAAGAAACGCAGGATTTAGAGGATTCAGGTGACTTATCTGACTTATCTTTAGAAGAAGATCAGCAAAATTATGATGAATTTGATCTGATGATGAGTTCTGATGGTCAATCTGATCGGAAAGAATTTAAAGATGCAGATCTCGTAGATGATTTTTTTCAGGTATCAGATCATGAATCTAAAGTCAATATTTATCCGCCATCTTCTATCGATTCGGATGACTTTTTTGTTCAGGAATCAACTAATGTAGAAGTGGGAAATATGAGTGGCGATCGCCACCTCGATTTTGATTTAGAAGTAACCACTTCTAGTCAAGATCTTAGCCCATTTGAAGATTTTGAACAACTAAGCCAAACCCCAAATCACCAAAGTAAACAATCTTGGGATCTCGAAACA
>CAZTRW010000008.1:0-32335 GCA_964616725.1 uncultured bacterium | reverse complement strand
GCAGAAACCTCCTCTGAGCTAGATGAACTAAGCCTAGAGATGACAGAGGAATCGATTTCTACAGAAGAAGAAGTTTGGGATCTCGAAACAGCAGAAACCTCCTCTGAGCTAGATGAACTAAGCCTAGAGATGACAGAGGAATCGAGCGAAAATCAAGATTTAGGAGATTTAGGAAGTTTAGAAGAAATCATTTCTACAGAACCATTAGACTCCAATTTGGATAGTGATATCTGGGGATCAGGAGAAGTAACATTTATTCAAGAAATGGATACCTTTGACCTGGGACAATCTTCTGCTGCTAACCATGAATTCAACCTCGAAACAGAAATTACTCAATCCAACGCTAACGATCTGGATGGTTTAGATTTTTCTCTGGAATTTGAAGAACAAGGATCTGAAGATCTATCAACCCTATTTCAGGATGCTCAAGAAGCATCAAGTAGTGAAGCAAGTGTTGATTTTGATGATTTTGAATTATTTACAGATGATCCAGACTCTGGTGAGATTCAGAATAGTTTAGAAAATCTAGAATTTGGAGGTGAACTTTCAGACTTAGGAGAAATCGTTACTAGCAACTCACCCAACTGGCAAGAACTAGAGACGTTACTGCAAGAGGAAGAAGATGATACTACAGATAATAGCCAAATATTCAATGAGCTTGAGGCTTTTCTTAATGGATCAATTCCCCCTCCTCAAACTCCCTTATCTACGGAACCTATTAGTGCTGAAATAGAGCCTCCAGAGACAACTGTCCCAGAATTTGATGATTTAGAAGATTTGCTAGCGGATGCAGATCAATCTCTAGGAGGGCCGCCAACGGTGGCTACAGCTAATCCTCGATCTGCTAAACCGGCTAAACGATTTGAGCAAAGTATGAAAGTTCCGATTAAGCAACTCGATAACTTGAGTAACTTAGTGGGAGAATTGGTGGTGAATCGGAATAGTCTAGAGCAGAACCAAGAACGGTTACGGCAATGTTTGGATAATTTGCTGTATTTGGTGCAGCAACTGAGTGATGTGGGTGGAAAAATGCGAGATCTCTATGAGCGAAGTCTACTCGAATCTGCACTGCTCAATTCTCGTCAGAGTAATAACTCCTTCTCTCCTGGAGGGGGATCGGGGAATAGCCATCAGAATGATGGTTGGGATCATATTGAAATGGATCGGTTTACTCCTTTCCACACGCTGTCGCAAGAAACGATTGAACTGATTGTCCGAGTGCGGGAGTCTTCTTCTGATATTGAGTTTATTGTGGAAGAAACGGATCAAGTGACTCGTCAATTCCGACAAGTGACGACTCAACTACAAGAGGGATTAACTCGGACACGAATGATTCCGTTTGCTCAAACGGCTGATCGTTTACCGGGTGCGGTGCGTCGGATTGCTACGGGGTTAAACAAAAAAGCGGAAATTCATATTGAAGGGAAAGATACGCTGATCGATAAGATGATTCAGGAGCAGTTGTTTGACCCGATGACGCATTTGATTAATAATGCGATGACCCATGGGATTGAAACGCCTGATGTGCGTAAGGCTTTAGGGAAGTCACCGGTGGGTAAAATTACGGTGCGGGCTTTCCATCAAGGGAACCAAACGGTGATTTCGGTATCGGATGATGGTGCGGGGATTCATACGGAGAAAGTGAAGTCGAAGGCTTTGGAAAAGGGATTAATTACGCCTCAAGAAGCAGCTACCATGTCTCGTCTGGATGTGTATGATTTGTTGTTCCATCCTGGGTTTAGTACGAAGGATAAGGCAGATAATTTTTCGGGTCGTGGTGTGGGAATGGACGTTGTGCGGGTGGCTCTGCGGGAGATTCGTGGGGTGATTACGACGGATTCTGTGGAGGGTCAGGGAACGACGTTTACGATTCGTCTGCCGTTAACGTTGAGTATTTCTAAGGCGTTGTGTTGTATCAGTAATCACGCTCGAATTGCTTTTCCGATGGATGGGGTGGAGGATATGCTGGATGTGCCGAAGGATCGGATTTACTCGAATCCGGATGGGCAAAGTTGTATTAAGTGGCGGGATACGGAGTTAGCCTTCCGGCATCTTTCGGAGTTGTTGCTGTATAATCGCACGATTGGTCGAGGACGGGTGTTTGGGGGTGCTGCAGATGAGGATATTATTTCGATTGTGATTTTGCGTAGTGGTGGCCAATATTTGGCGTTGCAAGTGGATCAGGTGTTGGGTGAGCAGGAGATTGTAATTAAGCAGTTGGAGGGGCCGATTCCTAAGCCGACGGGGGTGGCTGGTGCGACGGTGTTGGGGGATGGGCGAATTATGCCGATCGCCGATGTGCTAGAGTTGATTGACCTCTCCATGGGTCGCTCTCGCCGGGATGTACGGATGTGGGAAGAAGTGGCTAGACCTGAAGTTCCTGTTCAGGAGAAAACGGAACCGACGGTACTGATTGTTGATGATTCGATTACGGTACGGGAGTTGTTGTCGATGACGTTTGTGAAGTCGGGATATCGGGTGGAGCAAGCTCGAAATGGGTTGGATGCGTGGGAAAAATTGCGATCGGGTCTGCCCTGTGACATGATTTTCTGTGATATTGAGATGCCGAAGTTGAATGGTTTGGAACTTCTGGAGCGTCTCCAGGGAGATGAGGTGCTTAAGGAAATTCCGATGGCGATGTTGACTTCGCGGGGAGCTTCTAAGTATCAACAACACGCGGCTTCGTTGGGAGCAAAAGGATATTTTACGAAGCCGTATTTGGAGGAAGCTTTGTTAGAGGCGGCTCAAAGGATGCTGAAGGGGGAAAATCTGTTGGCGGGAACTCTGGCGAATATGGAGAAGAATCCTTCAGAGACAACGATCATTGGAAGTTAGGGGAAATTACGGATGGCGTTTACTAATTGGTCTATTTCTTCTGGTTGGGTAAAATAATGAACGCAAGCCCGGATACACTGAAGATCGGGTATGGTTCTGACCATGATGTTTTGATCTTCTAGGGTATGGACGAGTTGTTCATGTTGGCGGTTTTGGAGCCGGAAGGAGACTAAACCGGCGTGGGGTGGATTTTGGTGAAGACAGTGGATTTGCGGAAGTTCTGTTAATTTTTGCCACAGGAGGAGGCTGTTTTGACGAATGAGGTGATTTCTGTGTTGAGCGGTTCCGGAAAGGTGATGAAAGGCGATCGCCTGTCGTAATCCTGCTAAGAGCGGATAGGCTGAAGTGGCGACTTCGTAGCGTCGTGCCCCTGGTTTCCATCCAGAGGGTTGTCCTTGGGAGGTTTCTTGAATGCCACGCCACCCAATGAAGGTGGGATGAAGGGTTTCTAAGGTTTCTGGTCGGACATATAATCCTCCTAAGCCTGCGGGCCCACACCACCATTTGTGGCCGGTAAAGGCGTAGAAGTCTATTGCATCAGCGGTGAGGTTTAGGGGTAATAATCCTACGGATTGGGCGGCATCGACTAGGATTTTGACTTGGGGATTTTGGGAGCGACAGGCGATCGCAATTTCCTGTTGGGGAAGTATCTGACCCGTACTCCAGAGGATATGGCTGATGACGACGAGTTGGGTGCGATCGCTTACTTGACTGGCGATCGCCTCTATGGGGTCTCCATGATTCAGAGTTTCCACCACTGAACAAGTAGATACTTTTACCTCAAATCGGCGGGCAATCTCTTGAGCTGCCGCCATTACACTGGCGTGTTCCCCATCTGTGAGTAATAAATGATCTCCCGCTTGCCAAGGGATACCCCATAAAGCGATATTGCATCCCGTAGACACATTTTCTGTCAGGGTAATGGTGCTGGTTGGCACCTGAAGTTCAGCAGCAATGGTTGCCCTGGTGTGATGGCACTCTTGAGCCACCCAATCATTGCGCCGATGGGAATAGGGGCCAAGAGATTGCAGTTGGTGATAAGATTGCACAATAGCTTGCAAAGCTGATTCTGGTAAGGGCCCCTGACCACCATAATTAAAATAGTATTTGTTGTGCAAACTGGTTAATTGCTGACGAGGCTGTATTGGCATCTGAGCTATTCAATTCCAAGAACTTCCATCGCTTTTTCTAATAGTTCATCTGGATCAAATGGCTTAGTCATATATAAATCAGCACCCACTTCTTCCCCTTTCTTTTTATCAAATTCTTGGCCTTTCGCCGTCAGCATAATGATATAGACATCTTTTAGGTGTAAGTGATGCTTGACTTGATGACACACATCAAATCCATTCATTTTCGGCATCATCACATCCAAGAATACTAAATCAGGTTGCTGGTCTTTAATCAAATCTAAAGCCATTTGACCATCTCCTGCCGAAAAGAGTTCTACTCCTTGATCTTCTAGCTCTTCTAGGGTTTGTTCGAGCAGCATTCTCAGATGGAGTTCATCATCAACGATTAATACTTTCTTACTCATACTTTAATATAAAACCTCAAAGATTTCTACAGTTTGGCTTTTACCCTTGACTGACACGACTCCAACTTCTTTAAATTGAAAATCCTCAGCCGTGCGATCATAAATAGTTCGATCTACCAAGATTTGCCCGCCTTCGGCCATCCCTTGCAAACGAGAAGCTGTATTCACTTTATCACCAATCGCTGTATAATCAACGTGCTGACGAGAACCAATATTACCAACAACCACATCACCGGAGCTAATGCCAATCCCCGTTTGGAAGTGCTCTCGAATCCAGGGAACTGGGATAGTTTGTAAGCATTTTTGCATAGCGATCGCCGCCTGAATTGCCTTTTTCTCGCTCTCTTCCAAAGGCGCTGGCGCACCAAACATACAGACAATCATATCTCCCACAAACTTATTAACTGTGCCGCCATAGCTAAAAATCACATCTACCATGTAAGTAAAATAGATATTCAGGTACTCAACAATGGTTTCTGGTGCCAACGCTTCACAGTGGGTAGTAAAATTACGAATATCAGAAAATAGCATCACCAAATGTTTTTTGCCCGTTTTTAGTAGACTGTCTTCCTTATTTTCAATAATAGCTTTGACTAACTGAGGAGACATATAACGTTCTAAATTACTTTTAATTCGCTCTTCTTGTAATTGATAGTCATGGAGGCGAGCATTTTCCATGGCATTAGCCGTTTGAGAAGCCAAAGCAGTGAGTAATTTTAAATCTGCTGCTCGATAATCTATCGATTCAGAATGACCAATCCAAAGCACTCCAAACCCTTGATAACGGCTCTTCAGGGGAGCACAAATTAAAGCACGATTCAATTGCTCATAGGGAGTTGAACGGGGCTCACTTTGCACATCATTAATCAATTCTGCTATCCCTGTGGATAAAACATGGCTCATAATCCCTTGATCAATTGTTAAATCATCTTCCTGGGGAAAGCAATCACCAAAATTAGCGAGAGAAATAAATTTTTGATCATTTTCCTGAACAAATAAAACTCCTCCTCGATTCGAGGCAATAATTTGTCGTGCTTCTTTCAGCACTAATTCGGCAATGACACCTCGATCCAAGCAGGCACTCATTTCTTCAGAAATTCGATATAATAAATTAATTTCTTTGTATCGCTCTAGGGTTTCATTCAGCAGTGCTTTGTGGGAAATTGTTTGATCGACAATATAGTTTAATAGTGCTGCCAGGGTACCTATCCCTTCTTCTCCTCGCACCCATCCGATGATTTCTGCTTCTCCTGTGATCGGATGCTCTTGCACCACGGTAAGCGGAGAATCTCCCATTAATAAAACATTCTGCTGATTAAAGATACCCACTGTTCCAGAAAAATGGTTTAACCATTCGTCAATTAAATTTTTGATCAGTGGTTTATTAATCAGTCGTTTCAGTTGGATTTCCATTCTGGATAGGCTGTGTTTCTAATAAGAAAACAATGACTTGATCAGGGCCCTTTTGGAATTGTACAGTTTTCACTAACCTTGATTGATTAGCAATATTCACCTCAGCAATCACTACATCTGGATTTACCGCGAGTAAGGCTTGATCTGTATCCACTTCTAGCATTTGATACCCCTGAACTTGAAGCACCTCGGTTAAGGTTTGTACAGTTGAAGATTGTTGATCGAAGACCAAAACCCGTTTGGAGGAGTGTTGTTGGTTGAGTAAAGCTTGCACCCTCTGCAAAAAATGGTTTGCTTCGATAGGTTTTGTCAAATAATCATCTACCCCTATACGATAACCTTTTTCAGCACGATCATCAATAGAAATCATCAAAATGGGAATATGGCTAGTTTCAGGATCATTTTTGAGAATGGCAGCCACTTCAAATCCATTGAGGTCTGGCATGATTACATCTAGAACAACTAGATCGGGTTTTTGATGTTTAATTTGGGCGATCGCCTCTTGTCCGCTGGCGGCTTGTAGCACACGATAGCCTTCCATATCCAGTTCTTGGGTGAGCCATTCTCGAATATGGGGGTCATCATCAACCACTAAAATTCGGCGGGTTTGGTCTTCCCCGTCTCTGACAGAATTTACGGAATTATGAGATAATTTTTCCACAAACTGATTCCAGCCAATGGCTGGGGGGTGATCGTCAGGGAATGGTGGGTGAACTTCCTTCTCTTCTATCGGTAGCCAAAACGCAAAAGTACTGCCAACTCCTACCTCACTTTCCGCCCAAATTTGTCCTCCATGATGCTCAATAATTTCCTTGCAAATTGGTAATCCTAAACCCGTTCCTTTCGGTTTATTCGTCAGAGTATCTCCGACTTGCTTGAACTTCTCAAACACTTGAGGGATATCCTCTTTCTTAATCCCAATTCCTGTATCAATCACTTGTACAATAATTGTCTCTCCTTGTTTTTTTGCTTGACAAGTCACTGTCCCTTGCTCAGTAAATTTCACGGCATTAGAAATCAAATTAATCAACACTTGCATTAATTTATCTTGATCTCCCTGAAATTTTGGCAGATTTGGCTCTACCTTCACTACCAATTTGAGATCTCTTTGACTAAACAGGGCTGTAGTGGCGATCGTCGCCCGCTCAATAATTTGGTCTATAGAAATAACTTCATTCTTCCAATCGACTTTCCCCGCCTCCATCTTCGCCAAATCCAAAACATCATTAATTAGGGCAGTCAAGCGCACGCCTTCAGACACAATAATTTCCAAATTATTACTCACCTGATCTACGGCTCTTTTCATCTTCTTATCGGACACATTGATTTGGGGGAATACCACTTCATCTAATTTTTTCTTAATCAATTTTGCAAACCCCAAAACAGAAGTTAATGGCGTTCTTAATTCATGAGATACTGTCGAAATAAACTCTGTTTTCATTCGGTCTACTTCCTTATCCGCGGTAATATCTCGAATCAAGAACACGCATCCCAGAAAGATTTTTTCTGGATTTTCAGGAGATTCTTGCTTGAAAACCCCGGTAGCGACAATCTTACCAATTTTATTTTCAGGCAAATCAATCTCGCGCTTCAAGACATTATCCGGATCTTTGATCAGATTCCCTTGCAGTTCCATAAAAATATTGCCAAAAATATCTTGACTATTACTCTGGACAATATCAAGACTTTGTAAGCCAAATAACTTAAATAAAGCCTGATTAGTTTGGGTGATTTTTCCTTCTGTGTTGGTTACCAATAGTCCATCCGCAATATTGTCAATAATTGAGGTTAAGTTAGCGAGGGTTTCTTGGAGGGATTGGGTGGCAAAATTTACTTGATCTTCGAGGATCATTTTGGATTCCTGAAGCTGGCTAATCATTTGATTAAAGGCTCGTGCTAACGTGCCAATTTCATCTTCGGTGAGGACGGGGGCTTGAGAGGAGAGATTACCACTTCTGACTTGAATGGCGGTTTCTGTAATTCCGAGAATTGGTTGGGTAATTCTTCGGGAAATTAAGTAGATAATGATCAATAGAAATAGAGCGGCGCTTAACCCGATTTGTAAAATTTCCTTGAGTAATCTTTGAGCTGGTTTAAAGGCTTCTGCTTGACTCATTTCTGCTAATAAGGCCAAGTTTTGATTGGTCATCCATACATAGGCTCCAATCACGGGAATTCCTTTGTAATTTCGATAAAGTCCTAAGCCTTCATTGCCTTGAGTGGCTTGATCGATCCCAAAGCTATTGACTGCTTGAAGGGTTGAGGTATCGACTTGATCACCTTGCTGAGAAATAAAGACATTACGATTACCTAATCGACCAATGAGGTAGGTTTCGCCGGTTTCGCCTAAGCCAGTTTTTTCGCGAATAATGTCATCAATGCCTTGGAGATCTAAATCGACGGCTAAGACTCCAAGGCGTTCGCCGGACTGATCAAAAATTGGTGTAGCGAAGGTAATGGCTGATTTGCGGGTAATAGGGGAGGTATAAAAGGTGGGAATAACGGCTGCGGATTGATTTTGGGTAAAGTAGGTGGTGGTGGTTCCTAGGGGTTGATAGGTTTTTTCTTTGGCTTTGTTGGTGGATAAGGTGACGATTCCTCCGGTGGTTAATAGGGAAATTTCTTGTAAGCTGGGTTTGACTTGAGCAAATCCGGAGAGTTCTTGGGAAATGACTTGATAGGCGATTAAGTGGTTGAGGTTTTTTAAGGTTAAGGGGGCTTGGGGAGGGAGTTTTTGTGCTTGTTTAAATTTGGCGATCGCCGCTTCTGTGCCACTGCCAAACACACCATCGATCACCCCCTCATAGTAGTTTAATTGTTTGAGCTGTTTTTGGACTTCCAGGATTTCTGCCGGATCTGAATCTACGGTGAGGGGAGTAGAAGCAGTCGTTGTACCGAGTAAGTGCTTGGCTTGCTGCAAAATCACTGGAGAGCGCGCAATCAGAAGGACATCTTGGTATTGGGTGGTTACCCAATCATCGAGTTGATATTCTTTGAGGGAAGTAGCTACCTGTAACCGATTATAAACGGAATCTCTTAGAGAGTCTCTAGCGCGGATATAGGCAGCGATCGCCACCAAGCTCACCGTCACCAACGACAACACAGAGAAGGAACTCACTAACTGAGACAGTAAGCTTTTCCGGAGAAAGTTCAGCATAGGACTTGCCTCAAAGAAATTCAGAATTTACTCTACGACGGTGGCGAGATTAATCCCATGCCTCAAAAATGGCTTGAATTTGGGCGATCGCCTGATTGGTAGATGCTTCCACCGACACATTTTTCCCCACAATATCCGCAATGGCTTTCCCCCAGATATTTTGGCTCTGTACCTCACTATAAGCAGGACTCAAGCTTTGGCCAAAGGGACGAATGCGCTCAAATTGTTTAGAACCCGTGAAAATATGGGGATCATTGGGATCTTGCCAAAAGGGGTCTTGTAACAATTGTGGCATCACCGGGAAAAATCGCCCTTGAGAGCCTTGAATGTACAGTTTCAGGTTTTCCGGTTGAATTAAATAAGAAATGAATTTCTTCGCTTCTTGTTTATACTGGGAAGACTCGAAAACCACTACTTGTTTAATCGAAACCAGAGAAGCAATCGGATCGCCATTGGGTTTGTTGGGCCAAGGGATGGTCACTAACTGCTCATTATAAGTAATCTTATCTTGTCGCTGCGAACCCGGAATTGATAAGGTTGGATTGACCGTCATTAAGGTAGAGCGACTCAGGAACGTCACATTATTATCTGCATTTCCCCACTCTAGGGCCTCTGGTGGCACATACTTGTTTTTGTAGAATTGAGTATAGGCTTGCAGAGCATTTTGGATACCTTGCTTTACTTGAGGGTTTTGGAGTTGCAACTCCCCTGTGTTACCCAATATTTTCACATCAAAGGCTTCTAGAAATTGTTCAAAAATGAAGAACGTATCTGAAGCGCCCACAGACATCGGTAATCCCAGGCTGTAAAAGTTAGACTGGCCTTGCTGTCTAATTGGTTCTTGGGCTTTTTCCCAAAACTGCCAAAATTCTTCCCATTCTTGGGGAATGTCTTCTTTTGTGTTCCCCAGGGAAGAGAGTAGGGATTGCCAATAATGAATATGGTTAGTGGTTTGGGTGATGGGGACGGAGTAGTAACCGCGCTGTCCTGTGGTTTTATTGAGATATTTGGTACCGTTGAGAACCGTAGGACTGTACAAAGAGGCTACTGGTTGAATGACATCGGAGAGATCTGCTAACTGGTTTTTCCAGGCTAATTGGGGAATAAAGGTTAAGTCAGCATCATGGCTATAGAGGACATCGGGAGGGTTACCTGCGGCGATCGCCCGTTCCGCTTCCTTCAGAATATCTCCTTCGCTATAAAGGGTTAATTCGGCAGGTAATCCACTATCCACTTGCCATTGATCGATCAAGCGACGGATTGCCTCTGTTTCTTCAGGGTAAAAGCCTTGACTCCACCAGATCCTCAGGCCATTGCTTTTAGTAGTTTGCACACCAGAAGGGCTGTCTGTTTTTTGGCCACAGTTAGTCAAAGCCAGACTGAGCAAGAATAAGGATAAATTTGTAAATTGCCGCCGTTTCATCCGTTTCATCCAACATACTCAAAATAGGCGAGATCGTTGTCATAATACCCTATTATGCTACTGTACCCAACTAATCGTTGCCGATCGCCTATCCCGGTAGATCTTCACCGCCTTTACTTTGTGCCCGGATCAAAATCAGCGACTTTTTATACGCTTTTACTAAACTGACTCGGATTGAGGGGAGGCAGTCAGGCACAGGCGATAGACGCAGGGAGCTTGAGGCTCTACCATTTCCAATAAATCAGGTTTGGCTGTTTCATCCAGTTCTCTGGCAGAAAAGGCTAATCGTAAAAAATAACTCGATCCAATGGATTCAAAGGTGATCATACCGAGTAAAGCGGCTTGGGCTTTGTCGATCTTGACTTGAATTTGATGGTGGCGATCGCCCAAAATCACCTCACCTTCAGTCACCCCTAATCCACACATCGATGAAACGGTAGAAGAAACAGGACTATGATGATCGAACGATTCGCCACTGAGGGAAAATGTCTCTAATTGCGATCCGCCATTATGGGTAGCAAAATATAAACTCTCTCGCTCAAATGCTGCGGGATTAACCATGAGATATCCTAACCTTAAATACCCCATCATTTGTCTCGGCCAATTTAACTCATACCCCAAATGAATCCGAGCCGAATTGATTTCAATCCCTAGCTGTTTTTTGAGCATCCCTAAAGGAGTTTCAATCAGAGCAGTCACTAGAACCCGATTTTGCTGAGGATCGAAGGAAATTGTGGGTTGCACCGGTTGTAAATCTTCCACCACGATGTTTCCAGGGGATTGAAAGACCAAATGACCCGAAAAATGATCCTCTAGCCAATCAATGTCATCATAATAACCATGGGGTAAGCTACCACAGAGCCAGTCTGAGGAGATTGCTTTGAACCATAGCCGATCAATGCATACGCCGCGATCGCAATTGAGGCGAAGTTTAATTTCCGCCGTTTCCAAAATTAAAAATTTGCCTTGACGATCAATATTAACCTCGGCGGGAATAGGATAATCTGGCTCTGCTGCTGTCAAACCTGAACCACCAAAACTAACACCCAATTGCGCAGCTAAAGCATTTAATCGCTCCTGATAGGCTTGAAACCGCTTTACAGTGATGTGAGTGCGAAAATCACTACTCCATAAATAGCAGAGTTCTTTCCAGATTGGCTCTTCTAAACCAGCCCGATCTTTGATATGTTGATACAGGGCCCAACATTGAGTATTAATTTCTAAATCTGTACCCGTAACTGCCCAGCGAGTAACGTTATATTTCCGTTGTTTTTTCACTGGAATAGGGTCTGCTGTGGATTCTAAAGATAAAGAATGACCTCCTTCAGTGGCCTCTAGCTTTTGTAATACTGTAGGAAAATCAATAAATTTAAATCGAGGATCTTGCTGCAAACTCTTGATTAAATCATAAATTTTCTGCCATTCATCGCTTTTCAGTTCTGCTTCATCAATATATCGCCCCGGCCGAAAGTTAAAAATCTCCGCATCATTACCGTACATCATTAAAGTACGAGCATTTTCTGATTGGTGAGAAGCCAGAAAATCTTCCACATATTCGTGTCGATCTAATTCTTCATGCACATATTTTTGAAATTTTTGAAATGCATTAGAATTATTCCAGATGACCGGAATTTTTTCTGCTGTTTGACTACAAGCGTATTGAGGAAAGTAGCGCCATTCTGAAGACCATTCACGATGATAGCGAGCCGGATTATTCCACTCCATGATGATGGCTTGGTATCCTGCTTGGAGATAGTGAGGGACTAAACTAGCAGAATAGGCTTGTTCATTGACTAGGGCAATTTGGGGGTGAATTCCTAATAGGTTTTGGTAAACGCGATCGCCCCAATAAAGGTTAGCCTGATTGACTTGATAAGGAATAATTGGGCCGATGATTTGAGCATAACCACTCCCAATAAATTCACAAGTTCCTGTGCTGATTAACCCGCGTAATTCCTCCAGCCACTTGGGATCAAGATCGGCAATCACTTCTAGGGTATAGCCTGTGGCTTCAATCCCCACAGGTAGTTGTAAATCACGAGCCAATCTCAGCAATGGCCAATAACATTTTTCTATGACTGCTGGACGCTGATCAATTTCAATTGAAGAGAAAGCTAGATTGAGGTGAAATAGGGTAATTAAAGAGAGAGGGGTTAGCAAATTAGGACAATTAGCTACTGAATGATTGGTTTGGGGTGATGGATTTAAGGAATTTAGGAACATGGTTTACTTGGTGATTTTTAGTACAAGACTGTGGTTAGAGTAGGCAATATTCTTGAATCCAGGAGAAAATTTATAAAAATGAACTACACCCATAGGCTATAATTTAATTATACAGTTGGGAAAAAAATAAACCGGAGAATTGATTGTCAAAAACTAAGGGGCTGGAGAGGAGAGTTTTATGAATCAAGACACTCCATTGCGATTGGGAGTTGTGGGATTGGGTCGAGTAACGAGTTATTATTGGCCAGCTTTGGAAACTATTCCTGGATTGAGGGTAGCGGGTGTTTGCGATCGCGATCACGATAAAGTGACCCTCTGGAATCAAACCTCCCCTCATTGTCCCGCATTTACTGATCTCCAAGCCTTAGCCGAGCAGGTTAATCCAGATGCTTTTGTCGTGGCAACCACCTCTTCTACCCATTATGCCGTCACTCAAGCCCTTTTACCTTTTGGGAAACCGATTTTGTTAGAAAAACCTGCTACCAGTTCAGCGGCTGAATTTCAGCGCTTGATTACCCAAGTCTCTACCCATCAAATTCCTCTGATCGTAGCTTTTCACAATCAGTTTAGCCGAGAGTTGGAGTGGTTTCTTGAGCAAAAAAATGCCTTAGAACAATCTTTCGGCAAAATTACGGGGTTTTTCAGTGGATTTTACGATCCCTATGGGGAATCTGGAACTCTAAAACCTCACGCCAATAGTCTTATTTCGAGTTGGCTAGATTCAGGGGTAAATGCCTTGAGTATGATCGTAAAAATTCTTGACTCTCTAGAGATTATAGAATCCCATTTTACTAAATTTCCCTCGCACAATGATCCGGATATTCACGGTTATGTCCAATTTAGCTTTGCGGTGAATTCTGGCGATCGCGCTGGGAGAGGAGCCATAGAAACCCACTGGGGATTAGGCATTAATCACAAAAAGACCCGCTGGCAGTTTGGCCAAACTGGCTATGAGATTCTCTGCAATCATAACCAGGAACAAGTGATCCTGATTGATCCCCAAGGTCAATCTGAGATTTTAGCCAATTGTTCAGGAACACAACCCCGAATGGTAGCCCATTATCAAGGGGTTTTTCAAGACTTTTATCACCATTGCCAACAAGGCACTCATAACCTAGCCCTTTCTCAGCAAATTCATCACCTTCTCTATCAAGCTTATGAGTCTCCCTACAATCTGAGCTTAAACCCCAAATAACCAAACCCAAATGGGTAAAGTAAAGAGTAATAAAATACAACCAAACGCTAAGGTGGTTACGGCTAAATCTTGGTCTAAGTGATAGGCTTGAGCAATCACCAAAGTTGCAAAAGAAGGAGGCATCGACATTTGCAGAACCATCACTAACCGAGGCGCGCCATCCACACCAAAAAACATTAAGCCTGTGCCAACCACGAGAGGAACCAGGAGCATTTTAATTAACAAGCAAGTAGAAGCTTTTTTAATCTTACCCAGGGTTTTGAGTTCACTTAATTTAATGCCAATCAATACTAAAGAAATTGTCACCACTACCCAAGCAGCTTTGTACAAAGTGGTTTCGACAGGATCGGGCAAAGGAACATAGCGAAATCCTAAACCAAATAACAAACTCCAAAAGGCGGGATTATTACGAGTGGCTTTGAAGGTTCTTTGGAGAACAGATTCTTGTTGTTTGTCACTACTACCGAAAGAAGCGGCTAAGGCGACACCGACGACGTAAACAGCGATCGCCGATCCCAGGAGATCGTAAAATAGCCCCCAAGCAAAAAAATCAGGCCCCACCAAACCCAATACCACAGGAAATCCTAAATATCCCGTATTGCCGCACATCATCGCCAACATAAAACTCCCTTGAGTGGGTTGACTCCAACTAGTAGTAATCGCTTCCGATTGAGGACCTTCTAAAGCAGGATTTAACCCTCTCGCAATGGATCGCAATCGCTCATCACTGACTCCCAAATCAATCCAAGTCCAAGCAAACGCAGCCCCTACCGCAATGGCAATCCAAGCAGTTAAAGGGGCAATCCAAATGCCTCCTGACAGATCGGTTTTGCGCAGAAATGCTACAATACTAATGGGGACACCAAATAAAAATAAGCCTTTGCCTAAATAAGGACTGACATTTTTGGGTAAAATTCGTCCGAGAACCCAGCCAAAAAGGGTCCAACCAATCAAAGGAGTGTACAGTTTGAGGAGGTTTTCAATTAAGGAGGTCATAATCGCTTAACATCGGAGAAAATAGGGTAAGACAATATCATTGATTCCGTTAGCTGTGAAACAACTGTACCGCGATTATCTCATTCGGGATTGGCAACCAAGCGATCGCCAAACCGCTGCCGATCTCATCAGTACTGTTTTAGCTGAATATGGACTGCAATGGGAACCTGAAGGCACGGATGGTGATGCTGTGGCTGTAGAAACTGCCTATTGGCAAACAGGAGGAGAATTTTGGGTGATTGAGCGCCACAATCAACTGGTAGGAACCGGAGGATATTATCCTGTCTCCAGGGGTGATCAGGCGGTAGAAATTCGCAAAATGTATTTGTTACCCTCTGTACGGAGCCAAGGATTAGGGCGTTTCTTGCTACAAACCTTAGAATCAGCCATTCGCGCTCAAGGTTATCAACAGATTTGGGTAGAAACCGCCTCGGTATTAACAGCGGCGATCGCTCTCTATGAAAACATGGGATATCAACTCACAACTGGAGTAGAAACTCCCCGATGCGATCGCCTCTACTTCAAAACCCTGGCCACCCCTTGAACTAACTTAACATTCTCCAGCACCAAAATCCGGCACAATAAAAATCCGTGTAGTCACTCACAACCCTTTCCCCATGAGCAACCTTGGAGCCACCTCTCACCTGATCAACACTCTTCTATCGATCAAACCCCTTGCCAGTTTTGCCAAACATCAAGCCCGTCAAATGATGATTAAACGGGCTGAAAGCATCGGCGTACCTTGGCGGCAACAGGTAGAAACCCTCCAAACCATTGACTGGACTCCCCGACTCCAAGCAATTCAAAATCCTCATCTCACCTATCCCGACTACTATCTACAATCCTTCCACGCCTACGAGCAAGGGGACTTGTGCTGGGAAGCGGCTCTAGAAGCAGAAGTGGCTGCCAAAGCGGTTCATGCAGGGATCTGGAAAGATGTCGGTGTCAAAGGAGACGAACGTCTTCGGCAAACCTATCATCAAATTCTTCACCAACACTTAACTCCCGCTCCCCAAGATATCCTGGATCTCGGTTGCAGTATTGGCATGAGCACCTTTGCACTTCAAGAGGCCTATCCTCAGTCCACCGTCACGGGAGTCGATCTTTCCCCATATTTTCTCGCGGTAGCTCAGTATAATAACGAACTTAAAAGCCGGGGTGATCAGAAAACTCCTCATCGTTGGATTCACGCCCGTGCGGAAGCCACCGGACTTCCGGATCAATCTTTTGATCTAGTCTCTTTATTTCTCATGTGCCATGAGCTACCCCAAACAGCTACACTGGAAATCTTTCAAGAAGCGTGGCGCTTATTACGTCCCCAGGGTTATCTAGCCATTATGGATATGAACCCCCAATCACCAGTGTATGCTACCATGCCCACCTATGTGTTTACCCTCTTAAAAAGTACAGAACCCTATCTGGATGAATATTTTAGTTTAGATATGGCCCAAACCTTGATTCAGTGTGGATTTACAGATCCCTATATCGAGGCGAATACCCACCGCCATCGCACGATTATTACGCAAAAATTGACCTAGAGAATATCTTTCAGGAAAGGATTTGATCTTAGGTTTCTCCGATCAGGGAGTTTCGTCTACCCATTCTAGATATTGGCGATCCATTAGAAATGCGCCCCGTGTAAACCTTACTCCCCAGTATCCTCCAGGACGGCGATCAAGAATGATGCCTTCTTCGCCGAGTTGAATGATATCGGGGGGGCGGAGCATGGGCATGGGTTCGGCGGTTTTGACGTAGGGTGGGCGAGCAATTAAGCGAACGCGATCGCCCACTTGAAACTCCCGTTCTGGAGTATCCTGGGGAGTAGAGAGGTCACTCATGGCACTTGCCAAATCCGTTGATGATAATCTTCTAGGTTAGCATAGGGGTCTACTGGAGGAGGGTCGTGATCGTGGTGGTGAGAGTGGTGGTGATGATCATGATCGTGGTGGTGAGAGTGGTGATGATCGCTAGAGGAAAGGGCCGCCAATCGAAATTTACATAATTCGCAATTCATCTGTACTTGTCCTCGCTGGGTTTCGATTTCGCGATCGCGTACAATCTGCATCAATCGCGGATGAATCCCCATTTCCGGCAAACAAACATGGGAAATTTCCGGGAAAGCCTCTTGCTGTTGAGCCGTAATATCCGCAATTTTTTTGACTAAAACCCCAGTGAATAAGAAGTAGGGGAGGACAATAATCCGCTTAGGTTGATAGAGCCTAGCGCGACGAAATCCTTCTTCTAAACGGGGATGGGTAATACCAATAAAGCAAGTTTCTACGGTGCGATAACCGCTGCCTTCCCAAAGCATCCGCCCTAATTTGTAAACATCGCCATTGGCATCAGGATCGCTCGAGCCTCTGCCGACAAAGAGGATGACGGTTTCAGCACGGGGATAATCTGGGGTATCGAGTTCGGTGAGGCGATCGCGCCATAGTTCCAGCATACTGGGCGTAATCCCAAAATGTCGCCCATAGTGAAACTTCATCTGAGGATACTTCAACCGCGCCCCATCCAAGGCATTCGTCATATCAAACTTATTATGGCGAGCCGCAAACAGCAGAATCGGCAACGCCGACACTTCTTCATACCCATGGGCAGCACAGCGTGCTACCCCCTCTAAAATCGTTGGTTCCGTCAACTCCAAAAAACAAGGAATGACTGGACGAGAAGGGTCCAGGGCTTCATAAGCCGCCGCAAAATCGACAAATGCTTGTCTACCCTCTGCATCTCGACTCCCATGACCAATCATCAGTAAAGGGCGGTGCATGGGTAAAGGGGCTAATTTCACAGCAGAAGACAGTTCAAGTTGAAGCATGATAAATTCCCGTGACAGGCAGGATAGAGAGCGATCAGCCACGATCAAGGGGTATTCTGACTCATTGAGTTTTTCTCAAATCACAGTTGCCGCACAGCCTCGGAGTTGCACCGACGTTTCCCCCGCGATCGGGATATGTACTCATCTTACCCTCAGTGCGATCGCTTGTCCCAAACAAAATTTTCTTGATCTCGGAACCCACAATCCCTCAACACCCAGCCACCCCTCAATTCTTTTTAATTTCCGTAAACCGAATCTTCAGATAATCCTCCTCCATTTTCGCACCAGAAGGATTGAGAGTCGCCAACGACTGCGGCAGAACCAAATTGCGGCGATGATTACCAATACGAATATTTAACTCATCCCCAGTTTTATTCAACTGAATTTGATCTTTTGGCACACCCGGTAGATACAACTCCAAACTATAGTGATCCTTATTTTGCACGACGCGAATCGTGTTTTCCCGGTAGTACACTTGGGTCGGATCTTCCTCAGCATAGAGAGTCGCCTTCAATCGCTCTAAAGCCTCTAAGCCACACATCTCATCCGAAAATAAAGGCACTTCTTTCACCGGCAACGGGCTAAAGTTTTGATGGATTTCCTGGCGATATTCCTGCTGATGAGTTTTCCAGCGCTGAAAGAACGGATCAGTAACTTCATCAGGAATAATCCGATTAGCAATCACTAAGTCTGTAGACACATTATACAAACTTAAATAGGCATGGGCCCGCAAGGATTCCTTAATCACCATTTTCTCTGGATTTGTGACTAAACGCACAGAAGTTTGAGTATTATCGGTTAAGACTTTTTCCAGTTGTTCAATTTGCTCATAAAACTCGTAGGGAGCATCCATCACCTCTTGGTTGGGCAAAGAAAATCCGGTGATGGGCTTAAATATAGGTTCTACTAGGGGTCTGAGGGCCATGGACATTCCCTGGAGGGGCTTATAAAATCGTCTCATGTACCATCCCCCTACTTCTGGAATACTGAGTAACCGTAGAGCGGTTCCGGTGGGGGCAGAGTCGATAATTAAAACATCATAGTTGCCTTCGTCGTAGTGGCGCTTCATCCGCACGAGACCAAAAATTTCATCCATTCCCGGTAAAATTGCCAATTCTTCGGCTTGTACCCCATCTAACCCGCGCGCTTGTAGCACTTCTGTGATGTAGCGTTTTACGGCTCCCCAGTTGCCTTCGAGTTCCATGAGTGCATCGAGTTCTGCTCCCCAGAGGTTGGGTTTGATTAATCGGGCATCGTGACCTAATTCTAAATCGAAGCTGTCGGCGAGGGAATGGGCGGGGTCGGTGCTCAGGACGAGGGTATTATAGCCCAGCTCGGCACAGCGTAACCCGGTGGCTGCGGCCACTGAGGTTTTACCAACGCCGCCTTTTCCTGTCATTAAGATTACACGCATGGATGTTTTGACCCTTCCTGAAATTGGATTTACACTTCTTTACTTTACAGGAAATTCTGAGGATTCTGAATTGATGAAATCGCCCTCTGGTAAACTAGAGAGCGATCGCATCCCCATCCCTTGTTAACCCTCCGTTGAGCGACTTGTCTTGGCCCTTTTGGCCACTTCTACCCCTCTATCCCTACGGTAAACGACGCACCTTGCGCCAAGAAGTCGTCAAGGACACGATTTGGACATTTGATCAACTCCAAGGGATTTTCTATGTGGTTGTCCCGATTCGGATGACGGTGATTAAGCTCTCTTCTGGGGGATTGCTTGTGTATGCGCCAGTTGCGCCTACCCCGGAATGTGTGCGCTTGGTGAACGAGTTGGTTGCCCTCCATGGAGCGGTGAAGTATATCCTCTTACCCACTGCTTCTGGATTAGAGCATAAGGTGTTTGTGGGACCGTTTGCTCGCTGCTTTCCTCGCGCCCAAGTGTTTATTGCTCCCCATCAATGGAGTTTTCCTGTCAACTTGCCGTCTAGTTGGCTAGGATTACCCCTTAATCGCACCGAAATTTTACCTGCGGACAGCAGAAACTCACCATTTTGTCAAGATTTTGACTATGAGATTCTGGGCCCGATTCACTTAGGCTTGGGACAATTTGAGGAGGTGGCGTTGTTTCATCGGGCAACGGGGACAGTGTGCCTGACAGATACGATCATTTGGGTTCCCGAAACCCCTCCAGCGATCGCCCAACTCGATCCCTACCCCCTCCTTTTCCATGCCAAAAACACCGCCTCAGATATCCCCAAAGATACTCCCGAAAATCGCCGCCAAGGATGGCACCGCATCTGTCTATTTGCCCTCTATTTCCACCCCAGCGCCCTCACTATCCCCCCCTGGGGAAAGGTATTTAAAAATGCTCTCACTGCCCCAGAGCGCTCTGCCAAAGCCTATTTTGGTCTTTTTCCCTTCCAGTGGCAACCCCGGTGGGAGCGATCCTTTCAACCCCTACAAAATCGTCTCTGGGTAGCACCAGTGCTCCAAACCCTAATCTTGAACCGCGCCCCTCAAGAAACCTGGGACTGGTGTGGTCGCATTGCCCGCTGGGACTTTCACCGTCTCATTCCGTGTCATTTTACCGCTCCCGTGACTACCCAACCCAATGAATTCAAGCAAGCCTTTTCTTTCCTGCAACAGTATCCTTTAATTCCCTATTCCTTACCATCAGAAGATTTTCAGTTACTGGAAACCCTGAATCGGAGTTTATCCCAGTGGGGAATTGTGCCCTCTCCGTTGCCGAAAATTTAGCATCTTGTTCTTCAGAGAGCTGAAGTGAGCATGGGTTCACTATCGAATTTAGTCATAATTCTGATGCTAAATTGGTGGAGAGTGGGTTTGAGACTAGGGGAACTGGGTAAGACTGGACACTGGTCTGAAAAACCTTTTATAATGCATGGTCTAGATCGCGATCGCCACTCAACAACAATATGGCTGAATCTCCAGACGAAACTCTCAAAATCAGAAAACCCAAAGTTGTTTCTGTACATTCCTATCGAGGAGGTACAGGAAAATCTAATTTTACTGCTAATTTAGCTACCACGATCGCCCTCCAAGGCTACCGAGTTGGCATTATTGATACCGATGTCCCTTCGCCAGGCATTCATAACCTATTCGGCTTAGAAGAACCCGGAAAAGAGGGCAAAACTCTGAACAATTATCTCTGGGGAGAAACACCAATAGAAGAAACAACTTATGATGTCAGCGCTGAAGTTGGAGTAACAGGAAGTGGAAAAATTTATCTGGTTCCCTCTAGTGTCAAAGCCGATGATATTTCTCGGATTTTAAGTGAAGGATATGATGTCAAAATCCTCAATGATGGCTTTCGCAAATTAGTCAAAAACTTACAACTCGATTATCTATTTATCGATACCCATCCGGGTCTATCTAAAGAAACCTTTCTCTCCATTGCTATTTCCCATATATTAATTCTGATTTTACGACCTGACAAACAAGATTATCAAGGCACAGCGGTGACGGTGGATGTAGCGAGACATCTCAATGTACGTCGAATGCTCTTAACCATTAACAAAGCCTTTACCGGTCTCAATTTTGAGGTACTCAAGCAGAAGGTAGAAGAAGCCTATGGTCAACCAGTGGCGGGGATTTTCCCCCTGTGTGAAGAACTGGTAAAATTAGCGAGTGAAGGCGTATTTTGTGTGCAGTATCCAGAGCACCCGATTAGCCAAGAATTTCGTAAAGTGGCTCAAATGATTATGAGCTAATTATTGTCCTGCACTCTAAACCCTTGAAACTATTATGACTGAACATGGCTTGAAATCCCTGGCAACTTCTATCCAAGCAGTGGCTTCTCCATTTCGGAGTTATTTAAACGAATTACATGAAAAATATCGTCAAGTTTCGGAAGGAGCGATCGCCGACTATATTCCAGAGTTAGCGCTAGCTAGTCCTGACTGGTTTGGGGTTTGCGTCGTGACCGAAGATGGTCAAATCTTTGAAGTAGGAAATTGCGATCAACTCTTCACTCTCCAATCAATTTCCAAAGCCTTTGTCTATGGTTTAGCCCTAGAAGATCATGGACGGGAATATGTCAATAGTAAAGTGGGAGTAGAGCCAACCGGGGAAGCATTTAATGCCATTGTTTTAGACGAAAAGACCAATCGCCCTTATAATCCCATGGTAAATGCGGGAGCGATCGCCACCACAGACTTGATTAAAGGCAATGGCGCAACAGAAAGACTCAAACGCATTTTAGATATGTTTGAGCGCTACACCGGACGACAGCTAGATATCAACGTCCCCGTCTTCCTATCGGAAAAAACCACGGGCAATCGCAACCGAGCCATGGCCTATCTCATGCTCAATTTTGGCATGGTGAGCGATCGCCTGGAAGAAACCCTAGACCTCTACTTTCAGCAATGCTCGATCATGGTAAATACCCATGACTTAGCCGTCATGGCAGCTACCCTCGCCAATGGGGGCATTAACCCCATCACTGGAGCACAAGCCATTGACCGCCGCTATATTCAAGATATCATCAGCGTCATGTTTACTTGTGGGATGTACGACTACTCCGGCGAATGGAGCTATCGTGTCGGTATTCCTGCTAAAAGTGGAGTCAGCGGCGGTATTACAGCCGTAGTTCCTGGTAAACTAGGAATCGGCACCTTTTCACCATTGCTGGACGCAAAAGGTAATAGCATTCGAGGCATCAAGGTTTGTGCAGACCTTTCCCGTGATTTTGGCTTACACTTGTTTAATGCAGCTTCTGCAGATAAAAATCTTACAGAATGGCTGACCGGGGGAGAGGCGATCGATGAGTGGGGTTAAAACAAACTAGAATACCATGGTTTTCCCTAACCCCATTGGGAGTATCTGTCAATAGCTACAGTAAACTCAAAACAAAAGACAAATCAGGTGGTGGAGGCGGTGACCAAAAAGTTATTAACCATTCCCCTTTCTGAAGAGGAAATCAATACCTTAGAAAGATATTGTCAGCAAACAAACCGGACTAAAGCACAGGTGGTAGGAGAGTACATTCGTTCCCTTCACACTCGTCCTAGGGAAAGCTTATTTAAGGAAATACTCCACTTAAAGCAGGAATTAGAAGAAATCAAGCAAGAAAAAGCCGATTTAGAACTTCTGCTCGAAACCATTGCCGATCATTCTTCGACGATTGAAGATCAATTTAAGAATCAGGCAAAGGCAGCGCAACGAGAAACAGAAGAACAATTTCAAGCCATTACCGAAGCGATGCCGGTAGCGGTATTCATCTCCCGCCTCGATACCGGAGAAGTGCTCTATGCTAACCGCACCGCAGCCACTCAATTTCAATCAGCCAATGGGAGTTTAGTAGGGGATGGAATGGCCAACTATTGTGCCCATCCTCTAGATTATCAAAAACTGGTGCAACAGTTTGAACAGCAGGGTGCGGTGAGAGGATATGAACTATTGTGCCAGAGGGGCGATCGCCTACTATTTTGGATGAACGCTTCCTTGCACACTCTCAAGTATAAAGGAGAAGAAACCATTCTCTGGGCCCTCTCAGATATTCATACGCTCAAACAAGCGAAAGAAGACTTAAATCGCGCCAAAGAGCAACTACAAGCCGTCTTAGATGCGATTCCCGGATCAGTGTCTTGGCTAACCTGTGAGGGTTATTACTTGGGAGTAAATCCTTACCTAGCACAAAAATTTGGTTTGAAAGGAGAAGATTTTATCGATCAACCTATTGGATTTTTACGGGGAGGAGGCGCTTTTACGCAGTTAATTACGGAGTTTATTCACAGTCCAGAAGTGAGCATCAGCCAAGAAATTAAACTCGATTTACACGGAAAAAATGAATATGTATTAATTGCAGCTCAAAAATATAATCGTGGTCAGGCGATCGTAACCGTAGGATTTGATATTACTCAGCGAAAACAAGCGGAAGAAGCCCTACGCATCGCCGAAGAAAACTATCGCAGTATTTTTGAGAATGCCCTAGAAGGAATTTTCCAATCCAGTCCAGATGGCAGATACATCAGTGTCAATCCTGCCATGGCCCGTATTTGCGGCTATGATTCTCCCCAGGACATGATGGCGAATGTGAATCAGATTTGCCACGAAATTTACGTCAATTGTGAAGATAGAGAATGGTTCCAAGAGCAGATGGAAACAGCAGGATCGGTTCAGAATTGGGAGTACCAAATTTATCGGAGAGACCGCACTAAGATTTGGATTTCTGAAGATACCAGAGCGGTACGAGATGCCACAGGGAAAGTCCTATATTACGAAGGAATTATCCAAGAAATTACGAAGCGCAAACAGCAAGAGCAGGACTTGAAACGGCAAGTAGAAGAACTGCGAATTGAAATAGACCAGCAAAAACGCGATCGCCAAGTCACAGAAATTACTCAAAGCAGCTACTTCCAAGAGCTACAAGCCGAATTAGCTACCCTCACCTTTGACGATGACGACATTTGATTTCATTCACATTTCCTCCTTTCCTCTATAATAAACAATACCAAAACTAAATCTCAGTCTATGTTTGATGCCCTTGCCGATCGCCTAGAAACTGCGTGGAAAAAACTGCGCGGACAAGATAAAATTAGCACCACCAACATCAAAGAAGCCCTAGTAGAAGTCCGACGCGCTCTCCTAGAAGCTGATGTCAACCTCCAAGTGGTTAAACAGTTTATCACCGAAGTAGAAACCAAAGCACAAGGAGCAGAAGTCGTCAGCGGAGTCAGACCTGACCAGCAATTTATCAAAATTGTCTACGACGAGCTAGTCGCCATCATGGGACAAGAAAACGAACCCATTGCTCAGGCAGAAACCGGGCCAACCGTCGTGCTCATGGCAGGATTACAAGGGACAGGGAAAACCACCGCCTCAGCTAAACTAGCCCTATATTTGCGAAAACAAAAGCGCACTTGCCAGCTAGTCGCCACAGATATCTATCGTCCCGCCGCCATTGACCAATTAATTACCCTCGGCAAACAAATCGAAGTTCCCGTCTTTGCACTGGGAACCGATGCCAATCCCGTCGAAATTGCCCGCCAAGGAGTAGCTCACGCCCAAGCCAATCACATGGATACAGTCATTATCGATACTGCTGGCCGCCTTCAAATCGATGCAGACATGATGGCAGAGTTAGCAGAAATTAAGGCAACCGTCAATCCTCACGAGACCCTGTTGGTGGTAGATGCGATGATGGGTCAAGAAGCAGCCAATTTGACCCATACCTTCCATACCCAAATTGGCATTACTGGGGCCATTCTCACCAAAATGGATGGCGATAGTCGCGGGGGAGCAGCTTTGTCCGTGCGGCGAGTATCAGGACAACCCATTAAGTTTATTGGCGTAGGGGAGAAAGTTGAGGCCCTACAACCCTTTTACCCCGATCGCATGGCTTCCCGGATTTTGGGAATGGGCGATGTACTCACTCTGGTAGAAAAGGCTCAGGAAGAGGTGGATCTTGCCGATGCCGCCAAGATGCAAGAGAAGATTCTCTCCGCTCAGTTTGATTTTACCGATTTTCTCAAGCAAACTCGGTTGATGAAAACCATGGGATCGCTAGGAGGATTGATGAAGATGATTCCAGGGATGGGAAAACTCAATGCCGATCAGTTAGAGCAGGGAGAGTTGCAGTTAAAGCGCTCCGAAGCAATGATTAATTCCATGACTGTTGCCGAACGGAAAAATCCCGATTTGCTCTCTGGTTCTCCCAGCCGTCGGCGCCGCATTGCCAAGGGTTCGGGGCATTCGGAGCAGGAGGTGAGCAAGCTGGTGAGTGATTTTCAGAAAATGCGATCGCTCATGCAGCAAATGGGCCAAGGCCAATTCCCCAATTTACCCCCAGGCTTTCCCGGTGGCGGAATGTTTGGGGGCGGACGACCTCCCGCTCCCGGTTGGCGCGGCCAAGGCTCTGCTCCCAAGAAGAAAAGCCAAAAAAAGAAAAAAGGATTTGGGACTTTATAACAATGATGGTATGATAATAAATTTAGGGTCTAAAATCAAAACATACACTGCTCAAGGAAAGCGATGATCAAGTTACGATTGAAACGGTTTGGGAAGAAACGAGAAGCGAGTTATCGGATTGTGGCAATCTCTAGCACCACTCGCCGGGAAGCTCGACCCTTAGAAGAATTAGGATTCTATAATCCCAGAACCGATGAGACTCGGCTAGATGTGCCGGGAATTATCCGGCGATTGCAACAAGGTGCTCAACCAACCGATACTGTGCGTAGTCTCCTCCAAAAAGCGAATGTCTTTGAACAACTCAAAGCGAGTCCTTCAGAAAACTAATCCCTCTGCCTCGCGATCGCCGCTCAAAACTCCAGATTATGGAGGATTAGTGTATATGCTCATTCATCCGTTTCTGGAGTTTCCTGAAGAGCTAAAGGTCGATTGCGAACCGTCTACCAGTAAGCCAGTGGTCTGGATTAGGGTAGCCTTTTCCCCGAAAGATAAAGCCAAAGTCTATGGTCGAGGTGGACGGAATTTAGAGGCAATTCGCACGGTGCTGTCAACAGCCGCTCAAGCAGCCGAACAATCTGCTTATTTGGATGTATATGGCGGATTTCATCTCTCCGAAGAGCGTAATGGACGCAATGAAGAGGGGGTTGATTCCCAGGGACAGGAAAGACCGCGATCACGGGGGCGATCGCCTCGTGAACCTGGACATGAACTGCGTCGAGGTCATCAGCCTTATGGCAGATAAAGAAACTGGCTGCTCTCCTCGTGGTCAATGATGAGCAGCGAACAAGCAATCATTGCTTTACCAAGTCCCAATAGCGCGATCGCTTTATCGGGATATGAAGGGGAAAACTTGAAAATCCTGAGTAAACACACGGGAGCTACCGTGGTTTTACGGGGTCAAGAGTTGATGGTTTCAGGAACTGCCAACCAAGTAGAGCGCTGCTGTGCGTTGGTGCGATCGCTCGAAGACTTTTGGAGCCAAGGTAAACTCATCTCAGGAGTAGATGTCTTGACTGCTCGTCATGCTCTAGATACCGGCCAAGCAGACGAACACCAAGATCTGAAAAAAAATGTCCTCGCCCGTACCCGTCGAGGGGAAGAAATTCGTGCCAAAACCTTTGCTCAAAAGCGCTATGTGGAATCGGTACAAAATCACGATCTGACCTTTTGTATAGGACCAGCCGGAACCGGAAAAACCTATCTCGCTGCCGTACTCGCAGTTCAAGCCTTACTGGATCATCAGTACGAGCGTCTAATTCTCACTCGTCCCGCCGTAGAAGCCGGAGAAAAACTGGGGTTTTTACCAGGGGACTTGCAGCAAAAGGTCGATCCATTTTTGCGGCCCCTCTATGATGCCCTTTATGAGTTTATTGAGCCAGAAAAAATGACCAGCTTGATGGAGCGAGGGATCATCGAAGTGGCTCCTTTAGCCTATATGCGAGGTCGCAGTCTAAACCATGCCTTTATTATTGTTGATGAAGCTCAGAATACCACACCAGCCCAGATGAAAATGGTCTTAACTCGGCTGGGGTTTCGTTCACGGATGGTGGTGACTGGAGATATCACGCAAACGGACTTACCCGGGAACCAGCGCTCTGGGTTAGGGGTAGCCGAGGAGATTCTCCGCCAGGTAGAAGGGGTACGATTTTGTCGCCTGACGGAGGTAGATGTGGTACGCCATCCCCTGGTTCAGCGCATCGTTACCGCTTACGATCGCTATGAGAAGAGGCTCTAGACTTGCTATTCTTTCACTTGGTTTAGGGGATAGCTGGTCGTGGGTAAACTCTCCAAATTGGGCGAATTTTGCGAAGAATAGTAGGCGATCGCCCACAGGGGTAAAGTTAAGGTCAGTAAGGCGATCGTGGTGCCGACAATATCTGCCAGACTGAGTGATTTGGCCGGTTCTACCGGCGCTCCAGACTTGCTATCTGATTCCATACAGAAGGATAAATAACCTCAAAGCAATTTAGGCGTTGGGTAACGCCTAGTTTCTATTGTACTCAGATAGCGATCGCCAAACTGTTCTCCAGCTCACCCTACTGCATCAGTCATTGCGTCAGCTAAGGTCAGAAAAACTAGCCCACCTCCGCCGATTCTGACGGCTGATGGAAAAAACGCTCAGTGATCCCTTGCGTAACGATATGAGAGAGCAACCCAACCGGACCCGCTAAAAAGCAAAATATCAGAGAATGGACTGTCCAAACTCCCGTCCGTTGACCTTCCCAATACACCCAACGCCCCACAAACAAATCCATCAGCAAGAAATGCACCCAACCTGCTGCCGTTGCCTGGGGATTGCCAAATAGTTGGACTAAAGTTTCTAATTGAGGACTAGCCAAAGCGGCTGCAGATTCTCCATTAACCACACTGGTGAGCAAGTACACATAAAGCCCTGCTAAGGCCACAAAAGGTAAAAAAGACTTCATTACCCATCGCGTCCCTTCCCAATTGGGCAAGAGAATCATCAATGTCCAAAAGGGAAGCACAAACAAATTTGCAAAATTAAACAACCAATCTAACATGAGCCAACGTTACCCAACGCTTTTACTGATGATGGCCTAGTCTAAATATTGGGGGACACACTCAGGTGTACCCCAATTATCGACTGTCAACCGTTAACTGATCATAAAGCTTTTTGGCCACATCCAGGATGGCCATTAACTGTTGCCATTCGGGAGCATTAGAATTAGTGCTATTAGCCCACTGAAGCTTAATTTTTTTTTGGAGTTCGTCAATCATCCCGTCTGCTGGCAAGGGGAGTTGTCGGGTTGAGGAGCCAGTGGAGCCAAATTCAGAGTGGTGGGACTGCTCCTGAATCCGTTTGGCTTCCTTTGCCAAGTCTAATGCTTTGTGGGATAAATCTTCTGGCAAAAATGGCCGGTCTGATAGATAAACGCCGGATAACTCTCGCAGAAACTGATAAACCCGGTCTACCCAGAGTAGGTCAGAATTGTCAAGAGGAAGTTTACCGTATTCATCCTCATAGCGTTTTCTGATGTGTTGGGCGGTTTGAGAGAGGGGGACAATTTTTTGAGAGAGGGCTTCTGGCAGTCGGGGTGTATCTGACAAATACACTTGGGCAATTTCCCGCAAAAATATGCGGACTTGATCCATCCATTCCTGGTATTGGGACTGCCAATTCACATCATTCATAAACCCGATTTGCCCTTAAATTAATCTTGAATTTAGCTTTGTATCCATCTCAATTGATGAAGTGAGGGTTCAATGGGGTTTGACTCAGCTAAATGACGAGTTGGCAATTTCACCCATATCTCCAAAATGCCCACTGTTACTAATTTAAACCAGAATGGCGATCGCGGTCAAGCCATTCTAGTTTAAGTAAGATTAAGATTGCCCCTATTTTTCCGTCAACTTCCAAACTCCATCCCAAGTTTCATCGGGCGGATTATCTTCATAGAGCGCACAACGTTGTATATGCAATTTGGCCGCCTTATTATCTGGATCGACCTGAAGGACTTTCTGAAACTCTACTTGAGCCTGCTTAAAAGCAGCTTTCGCCTTAGCGGCAAAGGGAGCACGCGCCAACTCAATAAACTTCCGCAGTTGCGCTGAAGACATCTCCTGAGTTTCTTCCCTCAACATTTGGCGAGTTTCGTCAGCACCAGCAAACTGAAGGACTTTTGCTTGTAGGAGTTTTTTCACCTGACGGGGGGTAAGTTCGCCCACTTTCTCTGGTAAAATCCATTGCCAATCCGTATCTGATACGGTTCTGCGGCTTAAGTCTTCAACATTGAGCATTCGCTTCAGGGTTGGCTCTCCCAAAATCTCAGTTAACTCATCTCGGTCAATTTGTCCGAGCATCTTAGAGAGCATCTGAGTTTCATCAAACGAGACTTTTTTGATCTCAGTGTCTGAGAGTTCTTCTAGCTGCTCTAGAATCTGGAGGACTTCGGTGTAGGATAATTTTTCTGTTGCTGGTTGCAGATAATATCTACGTCCCTGTTCATAATGGGTTTTAATCGCCTCCTGTTCTGGGGTGAGGGGGCGACCTATGGGAGAAGAGCCTTCTTTAATACCGAGTAACTCGTAGATTCCTACTGGCTTACTCTTGCCTTTGACGGTGATATTATCGAGTTCGCGCACATAGACGCGATCGCTATAATTGCGGTAAGTTTTCTCGCTAATCACAATATCTGTACCATATTGTTTACTCGTTCCTTCCAAGCGAGAGGCCAAATTCACCCCATCTCCAATAGAAGTTAACTCCATCCGTCTAGAAGAGCCAATATTACCACTCACCACCACATCCGAATGGATACCAATGCCTATGCTAATTTCCATCAGCCCTTGTTCCCGTCGTTTTTGATTATAAGCCGCCAAGCGATAGCGCATCTCCACTGCGGTTTGCATCGCACACCAGGCATGATCTTCTAAAGGGGCAGGCGATCCAAATACCGCCATCAAAGCATCACCTATATACTTATCTAGAGTCCCTCCATAGCGGAAGACTGAATCTACCATTTCTTCAAAGTAGCTATTGAGCATAGCTACCACTTCTTCTGCTTGCAATTTTTCGGTCAGAGTCGTGTAGCTGCGGATATCGCTAAACAGCACGCTCACTTCTTTCCGTTTGCCGCCTAATCCGGTATCACCACTGGCTAACAGGGATTCAGCAACTTCTGGAGTCATGTAGCGATACATGAGATTCTTAACTTGTTTTTCATCGCTAATATCTTCCATGACCACCAAAGCACCGCTAATTTTAGTGGGGTCAATGGCATCTTTCATAGAATTAATGGACAAGTTCACACTTTGCTCAATATCTTCCCCATCTTCTCCTGAAAGTATCAAGGTTTGATCTGGATAATATTGTTGCCTATCTTTATTATCTTTCGGGGATAGGGCTACTTCTAACCATTTATTAAAGTCTCCTTCTTTCAGGCGAATTAAGGGTCTGAGAGAGTGGCCTTCAATGGGAGCCGTTTCTTCCAGTCCTAAGAGGCGTTTCGCGCATTCATTCGCGGCAATAATTTCTCCGGTTTTATTCGTTGAAATTACCCCATTAGTGAGGCTTCGCAGGATATCTTCCTGCATTTGTTTTTGTTGTTTTACTTGGTCGAATAGTTTCGCATTTTGCAGCGCTACCCCAGCTTGGATATTGAACGCTCGCATGAATTCTAAATCATTACGGTTAAAGCTGGCTTTCCACTGCTCTGGGGCGGCTGGCCAGTTTTCGGGGTTGTAGGGAGGATAATCTCCTTGTTTTTTCTTGTTGATCAGTTGGGTTACGCCAATCAGTTGGTCATCGGCATTAAACACAGGCATACAGAGCATACTACAGGTGCGATAGCCAGTTTTTTGGTCTGTTTTTTGGGAGGTTTCGGAACGGGGATCTTGGTAGATATCGAAGGGAATGAGTAAAGGTTCTTTAGATTCCGCTACCATGCCTGCGAAGCCTGCGCTTCTGGGAATCCGAAATTCGGTGAGTTTGTTGCCGATGGGAATTTTTGTCCAGAGTTCTCCTTTTTCTTCATCGAGTAACCAGAGGGTGCTGCGATCGGCGTTCATCAGTTCTTTTGCCTGATCCATGACTTTTTTGAGGGTGTCTTCGAGATCGAGGCTACTTTTGCTGAGGGAGTTGACGGCGTTCATCAGGGCTGAGGCTGCCCGTTGCCGCTGGGTGGCAGCATAGAAGGATTTGGAGGATTGAAGAATGAGGCGAATGGAGGGAGCGAATTCTTTGAAGACTTGTTCGTCTTCTTTGGTAAAGCCATTGAGGTCGATTTTTTCGTTTAAGTCGGCTTCGGGATCGGAATTGAGTTTGAGTTTGTTAATTAGCTGGACGACGGCTACTAAGTCCCCATTTTCTTCGTTTTCTAGGGGCATGGCGATCATGGTGTAGGTGCGATAGCCATTTTTCTTGTCAAATTCTTTGGCGGTGGTCGATCGCGGATCGTCGTAGAAGTCGTAGGGAATATTTACTACTTTCTTCCAGGTAGCTACTTCTCCGGCAATGCCTTTGTCGGCGGGGATACGGATTTCTAGAGCATTGCCTCTTTCGTCTTTAGCCACGATGGTAAAGAGTTCGTTTTTTTCTTCGTCAAATAGGAAAATACTGGTGCGATCGGCATTGAGTAGTTCACCTGTTTTCAGGGTAATCGATCGCAGCATTTCATCGAGAATCGCATCAAACCCTTGGTTATCCAGTAAATTATCCAACATGGATAGGGTTTGATTGACGATTTTTAGCTTATCTTCTACATCAGTGACAACCTGTTTGAAGGTATCTTTTTTGAGCGGGGCTAAAAAGGTGGAAAAATCTCCACCGCTGCCAGTTCTGACTAACCCTCCTGTGACTCCTCCTGGGGCAGGGCTTGGTTGAGGATCGCGCTCAAAGGTGCTTGGTTCAGGGTCTACATCGATGACAGTGGCTGATACAGTGTGTATGGTATGGGAATTAACATCAACGTCAATGGTGGTTGCTGTGGTATCTACAATAGGAGAATTAGAAGATGAAGTTGCCATAGATGTCACCGATATAGAGAATTCAAGTCTGGGTGTCCAACTAAACTGCCTGAAGGTCTACTAAGGTTATAGAGCTAAGGGGATTAAAGCATAGGTTACGTGGATCTTAAATGAGGAATTGATAAGATTCAAGGGTTGAGCTAGTTTAATTTTAGTCGGCATGGTCAGTTTCGGCGATTCTTTTTGAGGGCAGACGGGATCTTCACCTAATATACCTAAAAAATGGGCGGGGGGTTTTTTCTAGTTGGGAAAAACAGGTGGTGGTGGCGAGGGACAGAAATTAGATAATTTTTCTGTGGCGTAAGATTCAGGGTTATTCTGTTGTTTCCGGTTTCTTGTATGTGGGTAGTTGTGTTCGTTTTTGTATGGCT
>CAZTRW010000007.1:0-46599 GCA_964616725.1 uncultured bacterium | reverse complement strand
ATATTGCTATGGCTTGAACATGGATGCGGCGAAAAAAATCGTGAACAATATTTGGGGAAAAGGCTGGGTAATGCCTTCTCAGTTATTGGCACAACCGCAACTTTGGGCAACGTTAGATTATGGCATCCTTGAGAATCCTCATGTGGGTAGAGAGATGCTTTTTGAACCTTCTCGGAGTGGCACAGCTTATGGGTTAAGTGTCTGGTTTGATGCTACCTTAATGGAAGGAATTGGCTTTTCTACGGCTCCAGGAAATCCAGAGTTAGTGTATGGTACGGCATTTTTTCCATTTTCAGAACCTGTGTCTCTCAGTGTGGGAGATACCATTTCCGTGAATTTACAAGCTAATCTTGTGAATAATGAGTATATTTTTCGCTGGGATACTCAGGTGTTCAGTCAAGGTTATTGTCAGGTACAATTGAAGCAATCGACCTTTTTTGCTCAATCCCTTTCTCTGAGTCATTTACGCAAACAGGCTGGAAATTATGTGCCTCAATTGAATCAGAAGGGGAGAATTGCCCAATTGGTTTTAGAATCTATGGGGAAAGGTGAGTCGGTGGATGAGATAGCGAGTCGGTTAATGGAGCAGTTTCCCCAAGAGTTTTGTAGTAATAAGGAGGCGTTGACTCGCGTGGGAGAATTGTCAACTTTGTATAGTGAATAGGGGAATGGGGAGGCTTCTTTCACGATTTCAGCGATTATTGTACCTTAGAAAGGCGATCGCCCTCGTTTGGGAAAGTACGCCTCAACTGACAGTGGCTAACTTTGTCTTGGTACTGGCTCAGTCAGTTTTGCCCTTAGTTTCTCTCTATCTGACTAAGCTGATTATTGATCGGATTACAGAAGGGGGATCTTCTCCAGAAACTACTCTCCAGCCTTTGGTGATTCTGATTAGTATAGCCGCTTTGGTGGCTTTAATTACAGATGGCTTGCGCTCCCTTGCCGGATGGGTGAGTGAAGCGCAATCACAAATTGTCACTGATTATATCCAAAATATCCTTCATGCCAAGTCTATTGAAGTGGATTTAGCTTATTATGAAAATCCTCAATATTATGATGTCTTACATCAAGCACAAACGGAAGCCTCCTATCGCCCCACCTTAATCTTAAACCGTTTAATTCAGTTAGGCAATAGCAGTTTATCCCTAGGAGGAATCGCTCTGCTGTTGTTTTCCTTTGATTGGGCGATCGCCGGTTTTCTCCTCATTGCCGCCCTCCCCGTTTTTCTCGTCCGTTTGAAATATTCTCAACAACTTTATTCCCAGTGGCAACAGTGGACTCCTCAAGAGCGGATGGCTCACTATTATAGCACCTTAATGACCCAAAGTTCCCACGCCAAAGAAATTCGCTTATTCAATCTCGGTGAACTCTTTCAACGGCGATTTAATCACCTCCGGCAAGCCATTCGTCAAGATCGTTTAGCCCTCTCTGCCCGTCGTTCCTTCGCCGAAAGTTTCACCCAAAGTAGTGCCAGTCTCGCCATGTTTGCCGCCTTGGGAATTATGGCATATCAAGCTTTAATCGGAGGAATTACCGTGGGTTCTTTAGTAATGTATTATCAAGCCTTTCAGCGAGGACAAACCTTACTAAGAGAAACTCTCAGCTATTTAGCCAACTTGTATGAAAATAGCCTATTTTTATCCAATTTTTATGATTTTCTCTCCTTAAAACCAACCATTACCGCCCCCATACCTCCCCGCCATTGGTTAACGCCTGTTCGGGGAAAAATTGAATTTAACCAGGTAAGTTTTTCCTATCCTCATAGTCAGCGATCTGTTTTAGAGCAGATTAGTTTTACAATTAAACCAGGAGAAACAATCGCCATTGTGGGAGAAAATGGTGCCGGAAAAACAACCTTGATTAAACTCTTGTGTCGCCTCTACGAGCCTACATCTGGAAATATTATCTTAGATGGCATTAATCTCCAGGATGTATCGCCCCTTACTCTGAGACAACAGATGAGTATTGTCTTTCAAGATTATGCCCATTATCATTTAACGGTGCAAGAGAATATAGGCGTAGGAGAGATTCAGGTATGGGATAACTTAAAACGGATTCAGGAGGCAGCAGAATTTGCCAAAATTCGGGAGATGATTGAGCATTTACCCCAAGGATATGATACGATTTTAGGGAAGGAATTGCTCAATGGAGAAGAACTAAGTATGGGAGAATGGCAAAAAGTGGCGATCGCCCGCTCTTTTTTACGCCAAAATGCCCCCATCTTAATCCTAGATGAACCCACCAGTTCCCTCGATCCCCAAGCAGAGGCAGAAATTCTCAACCAATTTCAGCAGCTTGCTCACAACCGCACTACTATTTTGATTAGCCATCGTCTCTCAACCGTAAAATTTGCCGATCAAATTCTGGTCTTAAAAGAAGGTAAAATTGCTGAACAAGGAACCCATGAACAACTGATCCAAAAATCAGGACTTTATGCCTCCTTATTCAATACCCAGGCTAACCCTTATCGCTCGCTCTCATGATTCCTACTAATGCGTCTTGAACATCAACTCGTGCTTAGCTGCTCTCGGACTGATCCTACCAACAAACATCAAGATCAAATCCTAGACTATCTTCATACCGATTTAAACTGGAATCTGATTTTAGACTTCGTGTATTACCATGGTTTATTTCCCCTATTCTACTGGAAAATTAAAAATTTTGCTCAATGGATTCCCGATCCTGTCCTCCATTGCTTAGGCAGAGACTTTAAGCAAAATGCTTGTCGGAATTTATCCCTCACTCAAGAACTCATTAAAATCATCCAAAATCTCCATTCCCAAAATATCCCTATTTTATCCTTCAAAGGCCCTGTTTTAGCCAAAACTGCTTATCAAAACTTAGGTTTAAGACAATTTATTGACTTAGATATTCTGATTCCCAAATCTGCGATCGCCTCTACTGCTCAAATCTTAATTCAACAAGGATATTTACCACAATTTGAACTTCAGGGTTGGCAAGCAATAGAATATACTAACATTCGTTCAGAACATAACTTTTACTCCGCCCAAAAAGACCTGAGTATTGATTTACATTGGAGCTTAATTCTGCCTTCCTTTTCCTTTCACTCTCACCCAGAGATCATCTGGAGTAACCCTCACTATCAATCACAAGTGAAATTAGCCAATCAAACCATTCTGACTCTTTCTCCCGAAGCTTTACTCCTATTCTTATGTGTCCATAGCTCTAAACACGATTGGTCTCATTTATCCTGGGTTTGTGATATTGCTCAACTGCTCGATCAAACTTACCCTCTCAATTGGACTTGGATTAGCCAAGAAGTTGGTCATCTAGGCACTCAAACCATGTTAGACTTAGGATTATGGTTAGCCCATCATTACTTTGATGCTCCCCTCCCGGAAGGTTGGGAGCAAAAACTAGCCAATTCCCCTAAAATTCAGGCACTCGCCCAACAAATAGAAACCCAGTGGTTAGAACCAAACCTTGAAACCCATAACCCTTTTTTAATGGGACAAATTTATGTACAAACCATGGACGATTGGCGCGATCGCCTTTGGTATTGGTTCGACTATATCGCCACCCCTACCCCCCTAGAATGGGCAATTATCCCCCTACCCCATTGGCTATTTTTCCTCTATTATCCCCTGCGTTTCATCCGTCTGGCTTGGAAATATTGCTGGAGATTCATCAAAAAATCTGATGGATTAGAAAACCTAGTCAGTAGGTAGGCCGAATTCAACTAGGCAGAGAATACCCCCAAAGCACTAAGATAGCCCATTACCCTTGACTTTATACCCAATTCTACTAGATTCAGACCCATATTCCCAAATAGCTATGTGAGTTTCTAAGTGTGATAGGTTCTTTTGTACGCCACGGTGCACAGTAACTAACTGTCAGTTTTGGATCAGAGAGCACGCATCGCATCAAATAGCCATGTAGAATTATTTACTTGGAACGTTGCGCTCACTCTCATGTCAAGTTATACATCCTTTTGTTAAGGTTCCCTACTTTTAATAGGATCTTGTATCAAGGAGGTGGATTCTAGAATCAAAATAGGTATAATCATAAAAAAAATATTAAGGAGGCATCTTCATGACTCCCCATCTACTGCGCCATCTGTGGTCACTGATTGAAACGACTCAGCCCCAGAGACTGCTCAAGTTAGATGACGCTAGTCTTGCCCAGTGGCTATTAGGACATCTCGCTCAAGAGCGATCGCTCAACGGCGAAGAAACTGACCTAGTGGCACACTACATCGAATCCCATTCCTGTCTGATTCGAGACCTAGCACAACAGCGTCTATGTCCCGAATTATTACCCTAATTTGAATAGCCCGTCTGAACCTCCAGAAACAGAGACAGCGCCCTCATGGCTATTTATCGTAAGAAAATGTAATCTAAAGCACACAAAAAAACTCCCTCCTGATACCAGATAGATCAGATACTGCTAATATCATGAAGACAAAATAAAGAAATTTGAAGCTAGTGCTCTCAAAGACACTGCTTCTGCCGTCATGTAGTCAGTGAGGAGAAACCCCTTTAGATATGGCAAAATGTAAATTTTGGTTAATCTCAATTCTATTACTTGCTCTACCCCTAGGTGCTTGTACTTCCCCCTCCGCTCAGAATACAGAGAGCACTGGGAGCACCCAATCTCCAGAACCTGCTGCGCCCCAAAGTCGTTTGGATGTGGTCAAAAACAGAGGAAAATTGATCTGTGGTGTCGATGGAGGGATTCCCGGATTTAGCTTTGTGAATGAAAGTGGCGCTTACTCTGGATTAGACGTTGATGTCTGTAAAGCAGTAGCAGCAGCAGTTTTAGGCGATGCCAATGCGGTAGAATACCGCAACCTAGACTCGACGGAACGCTTTACAGCTCTAGCCGGTGGAGAAGTCGATATGCTCTCGCGCAATACCACTTGGACGATTAGCCGGGATACCTCAGTTGGTTTGGAATTTGCCCCCACCACTTTCTACGATGGGCAAGGGATGATGGTTCGCCAAGACAGCAACATTACTTCTCTGAAAGATTTGGAGGGGAAAGCCGTTTGTGTAGAAGCAGGAACCACTACAGAACTGAATTTAACGGATAATATGCGGGAAGCCGGGGTGAAATTTGAAACCGTGACATTCCAACAAGCCGATCCTGCCTACGCTGCCTATGCGGAAGGGCGATGTGAAGGGATGACTTCGGATAAATCCCAATTGGTGGCTCGCCGCAGTACCTTACCGAATCCAGAAAACCATATTTTGCTTGATGTTACTATGTCGAAGGAGCCTCTAGGGCCGGTAACGATTAATAATGATTCGGCTTGGTTTGATGTGGTGAAGTGGGTGACGTATGGCTTGATTGAAGCGGAAGAGTTGGAGATCACTCAAGGGAATGTGGAACAAATGAAAACGAAAGATGACCCAACGGTGCGTCGCTTCCTGGGTGTGGAAGGGGATTTGGGCCAAGGGTTAGGCTTGAGTAATGATTTTATGGTGAAGGCGATCGCCGCTGTGGGCAATTACGGGGAAATCTACGAGCGCAACCTAGGCGAGCAATCTCAGTTTAAACTCCCCAGAGGCCAAAATGACCTCTGGACTCGTGGGGGCTTGATGTATTCCCCTCCCTTCCGTTAATTGCATCATGGAGAATGGGTGTCCTCCCCATTCTCCCCCCTCCCCATTTCCCCACTTCCCCATTGTCCTATGACTTCAGCCCACGAGCGTCGTATTCCTCTGTGGCGTGATGAGCGATTTTGGCGCATTGCCCTACAAATTCTGGCGATCGCCGCAGTCATCGCCCTGATCAGTCTCCTCAGCTACAATGTCACCAATAACCTCCAGAAAGCGGGCATTGTCTTTGGCTTTAACTTCCTCAATACCCAAGCGTCCTTTGCCATTGGAGAAAGTATCATTCCCTACGATCCTGCGAAAGATACTTATGGACGAGTGCTTTTAGTCGGTTTAGTCAACACTCTACGGGTAGTGATTGCAGGAGTCATTCTGACTACCTTGGTGGGAATCACCGTAGGAGTAGCTAGTTTCTCCAACAATTGGTTACTGCGCAAAGGCAGTGAACTGTACGTGGGCTTGGTGCGAAATGTACCTTTGTTGTTACAATTGTTCTTTTGGTATCGGGCGGTTTTTTCTAAGTTACCGAGACCAGCAGATCGGCTAGAGGTAATGGGAGTGGTCTTCCTCAGTAACCGGGGGGTATTCCTTCCTTGGCCAAAACTGGGTTGGTCCTTAGCGGTGTGGGGTGGGGTGTTGGTGGCTTTGGGGATAGGAGCGGTTTTGATTTGGCAATGGCGAATTCGGCAGATGGTGACAGCAGGCAGATCGGGACAACCTCAACTGATTGCTTTAGGGATGATCGCGATCGCAGCAGTGGCGATCGTCACCCTTGCCTTGGGATGGCAAACACCCATAGAGACTCAACCGGGTGTTTTTTCAGGAGGACTACGGCTGACAGGAGAGTTTTCCGCTTTGTTAGTTGGGTTGGTTTTTTATACTGGAGCCTTTATTGCTGAAGTAGTCCGGGGAGGGATTCAAGCAGTGCCAAAAGGCCAGTGGGAAGCGGCTCGCGCTTTAGGTCTGCATTCGGGATTGATGATGCAGTTAGTAGTGTTTCCCCAAGCTCTCCGGGTGATTATTCCTCCTTTAAGTAGTCAGTATATGAATTTGGCCAAAAACTCTAGTTTAGGAGCGGCGATCGCCTATGCGGAAATTTACAACGTGGCCAACACTACCTACAACCAAAGCGGCCGTCCCGTAGAGGTAATGTTAATCATTATGGCTACCTATTTGTCCATGAATTTATTAATTTCTCTAGGTATGAACCAAATCAATCGCCTAGCACAAATCAAAGAACGGTAGACCCTTCATACTCCATTACCCATCACTAAATCCCCATGACCCCTTACTCTGAAATAGCGCCTCCCCCGGAGATGCGAGATACTCCGGTTAATTGGATTAAAAATAATCTCTTTACGCCTTGGTATAACGGCTGCATTACAGTGGTGATTATGACGGGATTAATCTGGGTCAGTCATCAATTTTTAACCTGGTCTTTTACCCAGGCGAAGTGGGATGTGGTTCCGCGGAATTTACCTCTGTTTATGGTAGGACGTTATCCGAGTGACCAATATTGGCGATTGTGGATTTTAGCGGGATTAATCAGTATATGGATAGGATTATCTTGGGGAGCGATCGCCCGATTGGTTACCCTATTTACTCGCCCTATTCTCATCGGTTTAGGGATCAGCGCATTAGCCTGTGTCCTCACTCCCACACCGATTCTATACCGGATAGGGCTGGTAAGTTACCTGGTGGCGATCGCAGGAAGCGCCTCGATCGGCCAACAGGTGGGCAGATGGCAACCAGCATTCGGTCAATGGATTTCCTTGGGTTGGTTCGCAGTCTTTGTAATCGGACTGTGGCTGATTGGTGGAGGGATGGGACTGACTCCTGTCGAAACCAATGAATGGCAAGGACTCCTGCTGACAGTGCTGATGGCAGTAGTCGGCATTACCCTAAGTTTTCCCCTCGGTGTATTGGCTGCTTTAGGCAGACGCAGTACCTTACCAGTGGTCAAACTCCTCAGTATTGCCTATATTGAACTGATTCGTGGCGTTCCTTTAATTACCATCTTATTTATGGGTCAGGTGATGATTCCCTTATTTCTCCCCGACGGGATGCGTCCTGATCGCGTCATCCGGGCGATCGCCGGGTTAACCTTATTTACATCCGCTTATCTAGCCGAAAACGTGCGAGCCGGCCTACAATCGATTCCCAAAGGACAGACAGAAGCCGCTCGTGCCCTAGGTTTGAGTACCCCTCTCACCTTGGGACTGATCATTTTACCCCAAGCCCTCAAAGCCGTCATTCCCGCAATGGTCGGTCAGTTTATTAGCTTATTTCAGGATACTACCCTCTTAGCAATTACAGGATTAGTAGAATTATTAGGAATTAGTAATTCAATTTTAGCTAATCCCATTTTCTTAGGCCGATTTTCTGAGGTATATCTATTTATTGGCGTGTTATTTTGGCTCTTCTGTTATCTCATGTCCGCCCTGAGTCGATGGGTCGAGAACAAATTAAATGTAGAGCATCGGTAAGAGACCAGGAGTAATACAATCCCCAATCTTCAGTGTATGCTTAAAAATATACACTTTTTCACTGTGGTAGTGAATAATCCCACGAGAACCCATCATGCATTCTTGAAAGAGAATTTTTCCAAGCAATATAGGAACGGCAGGAAGCTTTTTCTTAAAGCCAGCAAGCTCAATTCTAACTGGATTCCCGAAGCGCCTGACTTTACCCTGGAGCAAGCCCTAGATGAAGACTGGCTCCCCTAGGAACCTCATGCCTGTTCAGCGTAACATAACCATGTACAAACTCGCGATCGCTGATAAAATGATCAGAGAAATTCCCCAAATTGCGATCGCTAATAGGAGAGTATGCCCATGAAATCCATCCTTACCCTGTCTGCTGTTCTGCTGAGCTTAGTGAGCTTACCGAAAGTTGCCCTTGCCCACTCTGTAGAAACAGATTTTCAAAGTATGTCCAATCGCCTGGAAATCAAATCTATGTTTAGTACCGGTGAAGCCTTCGAGAATGCGCCTGTAGTCATTTATGCTCCCAACAACCCAACCCAACCTTGGCTAGAAGCCAAGACGGATGCTAATGGTGAGTTTGTCTTTCAACCTGATCCCTCTATTCCCGGTGAGTGGTCAATAGAAATTGGAGAAGGCGGTCATTGGGATCAGATTATCGTTCCAGTCAATGAGCAAGGCATTGAGTCAGAGAAGGTGGGTTACCGGGATGGACACCCCTATCATACCCACAACCCCATAGCTAATCGGTATATTCTCACTGGGGTTGTGGGCGTGGCAATTATCGGTGGTGTGGGCAGTGGATTATTACGTCGTAAGCTCAAAGGATAAAAAGATCAAGAAACCGCTGAGGGCGATCGCTTATAGTGAAGACTTACTTAAGCCAACACTGCAAACCCTATGCCTAAATTAACGATCAAAGACTTAGACTATTTCCAAGCCCAGTATCCCAACTATCGGATGGAATTAGTTGCAGGAGAAATTATCTTCATGAGTCCTTCCGGATTAGAATCAGAAGAAGTTGGCATCGAAATTGCCGCCCAACTTCGCAATTGGGTGCGTCCTCGTCGCTTAGGTCGAGTATCCGGTTCAAGTAGTGGATTTCGTTTACCGAATGCTGACGGAGATGTTCGCGCACCGGATGCCTCTTTTATCCTCGCTCAGCGTTTACCTCGCACCACTGAAGGTTATGCCGAATTAGTACCTGATTTAATGTTTGAAGTGAAGTCGAGAACTGATAATATTAACAAATTGCGTGAGAAAATCCAAGAATTTATAGAATTAGGAACCCAGGTGGGAGTATTGGTCGATCCCAGAACTCGTACCATGGAAGTTTATCGACTCAATCAAGACCCCGTAACGTTAGGGGATGGGGATGTTTTCACCGTTCCTGAATTGCTCCCTGGATGGGAATTACCTGTGGTAGAAATCTGGGCCCCGGAATTTGATTAAATGGAGCGGATCGCCTGCCGAGCCAGTCATTTATGCTACTGTATGACTGGTAAGGGAATGGTATATTCCCTGGCAATTTGCTCAAAGAGGGGATAATACTGGGCAAACTGGGTACTGGGCGATCGCCCTTGCCACACATAGTATCTTTGATTATCGATCATTCTCAGGGTTAAAGTGCTCGTAGTCGCTCCAATTTCTGGTGTTAATACCCCTTTAATCCCTTGATTCGTGACAAAATTAAAAGGTGGTTCCATCTGTTCTCCTGCCAGTTGAGACCTCACAAACCCTTGAATCTGCACCTCTCGATTATCAGGATGGATAAAGGTTTGCCCATCCTGATTCTCTGGAGGCGATTGGGCTTCCCATCCCTGGGGATAGGGAAAGGTAAATCCGTAACGGGGATTTTTGTAAAGATTGAGAGCTGGTGGACGAGCCACAGAACAGCCTGCCACCAAGACACACAAAGCCATTAACCCCTTGATGACTGCCTTCCTTGATCCGAGATTTGTAAATAAATGTAACAATATTGCCGTCATACAGTGTTTACGGCTTGACAGCTAATGATAGAATCGATAAGGTAATAAGGCATAGCCGGATAGGACGACTCCAGAGCTATATGCAAGATAAGCAAAAAGTTACGCTGTACATTCCCCCAGAACTCCATCGTCGGCTAAAAATACAAGCGGCGGTCGATTCAGAACCGATGTCAGCCATTGTAGAACGAGCCATTTCATTTTACCTGGAACATCCAGAAGTTGTGGATAAAATAGGTGATTCCTACGGAAAAACCTATCAAATCTATAGCTGTCCAGAATGTCAAAGCCCGGTAGTGATCAACAATGGAGATTTGGTAACTCTCAAGAATCAGCCCACGGTGATCTCTGAGGAGGAACTGCCTGCCCAGCGACTCTCAACTGTCCATTCCCCAACTGCTCAACCGGGTCAGGAAGAGTTGGTTCCGTGCTAAAGGTCTAAACAAGGTGACGAGTCAGATGAAAGCTTCGATCTGAGCGAGAGTGAAAGATGGAGTCGGAGTCGAGTCAGTCAATACCTATTCATGTCGGACTTCGTCCGAAACCCGTCTAGTATTCCCACTGTTGCAAGTAGGTCGAGGCTATGCAAGAGCAGCTTAGTATTCTCATCCAAGCTCAATATCCCCTGATATACCTCATAACGTCTGAGGAAGAAAGGGCAGAGCAGGCGATCGCAACCCTGGCTCAAAGCAAGTCTCCTAGACGGCTCTACGTTTGGACAGTAACTCATGGCATGGTTGAGTACGGTCAACCTCGCAGCGTAACCCAACACAATACGGTGTCTCCGGAAGCGGCGATCGAGTGGGTGATTCGCCAACCCCCGAAAGAAGGAGCGATCTTTATATTTAAGGATTTGCATCCCTTCTACTCTGCATCTGTGGTGCGATGGTTACGCGATGCGATCGCCAACTTCAAAGGAACTCAGAAGACCATCCTTCTGATGTCCCCTGTCCAAGAAGTACCCATCGAACTGGAAAAAGAAGTCATCGTACTTGACTTCCCCCTACCCGATCTCGAAGCCCTCAATCAAGTCTTGTCAAATCAACTCGGCTCTAGTCGGATCAAGACAAACGTGCGCGAAAAACTACTCAAAGCTGCCCTAGGCTTAACCCTAGACGAAGCCCAGAAAGTCTATCGCAAAGCCCAAGTCACAGCCGGCCGGCTCACCGAATCTGAGGTAGAAATTGTCCTCTCAGAGAAAAAACAATTAATTCGTCGCAACGGTATCCTAGAATATATCGAAGAAGACGAAACCCTAGATTCGGTAGGCGGCTTAGAAGAACTGAAATCTTGGCTCAGACAGCGCTCCAACGCCTTCACCGAAAGAGCAAGGCAATACGGACTTCCCCAACCCAAAGGAATGCTCATCTTAGGGGTTCCCGGATGCGGAAAATCCTTAATCGCCAAAACCACCTCCCGCCTCTGGTCACTCCCCCTCCTGCGTTTAGACATGGGTCGAGTGTATGATGGCTCCATGGTCGGTCGTTCCGAAGCTAACCTTCGTAATGCCTTAAAAACCGCCGAATCTATCTCTCCCGCCATCTTATTCATCGACGAGCTTGACAAAGCCTTCGCCGGTGGCACGGGATCGGCAGACTCAGATGGGGGAACCTCCAGTCGCATCTTCGGATCTTTCCTCACTTGGATGCAGGAAAAAACCTCCCCCGTATTCGTGATGGCAACTGCCAACCGCGTGGAACGGTTACCCGGCGAATTTTTGCGGAAAGGTCGATTTGATGAACTCTTCTTTGTAGACTTACCGAATCAAGAAGAACGCCAAGATATTTTCAAAATACATCTAGAAAAACGTCGCCGCGATATCTCTCGCTTCGATATCGAGCAACTGGCGAAAATCTGTGATGGTTTTTCCGGCGCAGAGATTGAGCAAGCAATCATTGCTGCCATGTATGAAGCTTTTGCCCAGGATCGGGAATTTACCCAACTGGACATCATTGCTGCGGTGAAATCCACGTTGCCTCTGTCTAAAACGATGCAAGAACAGGTGACTGCCCTGAGAGATTGGGCCAGGCAACGCGCTCGACCAGCGGCTGCTTCGATCGCTGAATATCAGCGATTGGAGTTCTAACAGACTTTCTCTTCTGCTCCCAACAGGAGGAAAGACTAGCGCCTCTCTCGCTAGTGGTTTTAGGTAACGCCCGCGATAGTAACAACCTTTCAAAGGCGGTATTGATTCAGTCCATGAGTTGTCGTTTCTCTCAAACGTTTATTAGGAGGAAATCTCAAATGTCTCACTTTAGCACTCTGCGTACCAAAATCACCGAAGCTGAAATCCTGAAAGCGTCTCTGCGCGACTTGGGAATCACCGTTAAAACCGAAGCCAGTGTACGTGGCTACAATGGTCAACAAGTTCGTGCTGATATCGTTGCGGTTTTGGAGGGCGAGTATGACTTGGGTTGGTCTCGGAATGCTGATGGTTCCTTTGACTTGATTGCTGACTTGTGGGGTGTTGCCAAGAAGCACAATCAAACCGAGTTGATCAACTCCATCAACCAAAAGTATGCAGTTAACAAGACTTTGGCAGAAGTGAAGCGTCCTGGTTTGCAAAACGCCAATGTGAAACTGGTTGTCCAAAAGTAATTTGTGTAGCGCGTTTCCAATCCAACGGGTTAACCTAATGCTGGTTAGCCCGTTTTTTTAGATCGAAAGAGATATGCATCAGATCGTGTCTGAGTTTAATCCCCAAATTACTCACTTATTGCAGGAGTGTGGTCAACAGATTGAGTTGCTTAGTCAGTCTTTTGAGGTTGATCAAAAGGGGCCGGGAGATTATGTTACCAATGTAGATCGGTATCTAGACCGTAAACTGGCAGAAGCATTTGGGCAGATGTTTCCCCAAGATGGGATTATTACTGAAGAGAATGAGGGGTCTAGACAATTGTTTCATCAAGGATATGAGCAGTTGTGGTGCATAGATCCCTTAGATGGGACAGAAGGGTTAGTCAAAGGTCGTCAAGATTATGCGGTGATGGTGGGTTTGTTGCGCGATTATCAGCCGATCGCCGGTTGGATTTATGCCCCAGCCAGGGCAAGATTATATTATGGGGGCCCTCGTTGGGGATTGTTTGAGGTGCGGGGACAAGAGTTACCGAAAGGGATGACTCCCCACCGCCCTCCACCACCCTCCCGTTTATTTTGTCCCGTACAAATTGGCTATCAAGACCGAAAACTTTACGGTGAATCCATTGTAGAGTTGATTCCCGAAATTCAGTTTTATTCTTTGGGAAGTTTTGGGTTGAAGGTGCTGGAGGTGATTTTTGGGCGGGTGGGAATGTATTTTTATTTCAATCGTCGCGTAAAATTGTGGGATACGGTGGGGCCACTGGCCCTAGCTCAAGAAGCGGGGTTGGTTTGTTGCGATTTGGAGGGCCAACCCTTAGAGTTTAGTCCGAATGCGATCGATCCCCAGACGTTAGCCCATCAGCAGATGATTGTCATTGGCTGGCCCGATTATGTGGAAGTGCTCCTGCCCAGGTTACACCAAGCGGTGATGGTTAGCGAAAGTAGACGACTCTAGCGTTGAGGAATCCTTGCGATCGCAAATAGGCTGAATGACCCTCAGCCTCAGCCCGATTGGCATATTGTCCCACGTAAACGTACTTTCCCAGGCGATTCCGGGACTGAACTGCTGTCGAGTAAATTCCCCGCACTTGAGACACTAGATTATCATTTCCTGTGGGAATCACCACCACATATCCTCTCAATCTTAGATTCGCATTGCCACTACCACCATTGCCCAATAACGCATTTAAAGTTTCACCATCAGCAATTCCGGTTAGAGATAAGCGGCTGGAGGCTTGAAAATTTAAAACGGCTCTTTCTGTGAGCTCTCCATAGATACCATCAATCTCTCCAAAATAAAAACCCAGATCCGCTAATCGACTTTGCAGCAGTTGAACCTCTGACCCTCGATCGCCTCGTCTTAAAATTCGATTAATGTAGGGAACGCGTGCATTGTTGATGCCAGGAAGAGGACTACCAAAAGGGACAGCAGGATTAGAGGGGATTGACTGTGGTGGAAAACCGGGGGGAAACGGGCTATTTCCTGCAAAGGTGAGTGTACTGTCAATCCGGCTTTGGGTAGTAGATCCTACTACTCCATCAACACTAATACCGACTGCCGCCTGAAAATCTCTGACAGCTTGTTCAGTTTGTTCCCTAAAGTTGCCCGTGATTGGGCCTTGATAATATCCTAGTCTTTGTAAATTCTGTTGCAGTCGTATCACTTCCGGCCCAGAGTCTCCAAATTGGAGCAGAGCAAAAGCAGTTTGAGCGAGGCTTAAAATCGTGAGGGCGATACCTAAAGAGAGCAGTCTGAGAGCGAACTGAGTTGATAAGGTTTTACTTTTTAAGCACTGCCAACAGGCTGTGATCTTCTCCCCCAGAATAAATTCGTAAGTGATGGAAGATTCGTAAGCTAAAGCGAGATGAAGATAGGCTAGAGAGTCCATGGTAGTTTTCCCTGCTTGGGTTCAGGGGAGATGGTTCCATTTATTTTAAGCGATTTTTGCCGGTAGCCAATTGCTCTTTTATCTCTCTCTGGAAAAGCCCATCTCCATTCATACTTCTTAATATCAAATGTAGTCGTGAATACGGAATAACCGAGAATCTGTGATCACAATACTAGGATCTGGGAGGAAAAAGCTTATGAATACAGCCACCGTAGGGACTCCAGTCAAAATAGAAACGCCATCGGACTTAGAAGCGATCAAAATGTCCAAGCATTTTGATCGCTTAATTGCCCTAGATGATGTCTCTTTACATCTCAAACCCGGTACATTTCATGCCTTACTGGGTGAAAATGGAGCCGGTAAAAGTACGTTAGTTAAATGTATCATGGGATTTTACCGTCCTACCCAGGGACAAATCCTCATTAACCAGCAACCGCAAGTCATTCACAGTCCTCGTGATGCTCACCACTACGGTATTGGGATGGTTTATCAGCATTTTACCTCAGTCCCAGCCATGACTGTTGCCGAAAATTTGGTGTTATCCCGTTTTGATAGCCCAAATCTGATTAATTGGCAGCAGGAACTAAAAACTTTAAAAGAGTTTATGGAAACTGCCCCTTTTCAAGTGCCCTTGGAGGTTCCTATTGCTCAATTAGCTGCCGGACAAAAGCAGAAACTAGAAATTATCAAACAACTGTATCTAAAAAGCCGTATTCTAATTTTAGATGAGCCAACTTCTGTGTTAACGCCTCAAGAAGCAGATGAAGTTTTAGGGCTGTTAAGGGAAGAAGTCACTGCCGGACGATTGAGTGTTTTAATGATTAGCCATAAGTTTCGAGAAGTGATGGCATTTGCTGATGAAATTACGGTACTGAGGAAAGGAAAATTAGCGGGTTATGGTCTGGTAAAAAATCTGAGTGTGTCGGAAATGAGTCAGATGATGATGGGGGAAAAACGAGAACCAGAGCAATTGGAAAAAACGGTTCGCGGAACCCTAGTACCTGTGTTAGAGGTGAAGCAAGTGGGAGCGAATAAGGATAATGGTTTGTTGGCGATCGCAGATATTAATTTAACAGTGCATCAAGGGGAAATTGTTGGCATCGCTGGAGTGAGTGGCAATGGTCAACGAGAGTTGGTAGAAGTCTTAGCTGGTCAGCGTTTAAGCACAAGCGGTCAAGTGCTGATTAATGGAGAAGTCTATGGCGCTACTCGTCAAGAAATGTTCCGCCATCAGGTATTTTGTTTACCGGAAGAACCCCTACGTAATGCTTGTGTTCCTCACATGAGCGTGGCGGAAAATATGGCATTAAGAACCTTTGATCGTCCCCCTCAATCTCAAGGAGGATGGTTATTAATTCTCAAGGCGATTCGAGAGGCTGCTCAAGGTTTGATTGAGATGTTTGCGGTGAAAACCCCTTCTCCAGAAACTCCCATTGGTAATCTTTCGGGAGGTAATGTCCAAAGAGCGGTTTTAGGACGAGAATTATCTTCAGACAAGATTAATCTGCTGATTGCAGCCAATCCTTGTTTTGGGTTAGACTTTGCAGCGGTTGATTTTATCCATAGCCAAATTATGGCAGCCCGTAATCGAGGAGTCGCCGTATTATTGGTGAGTGAGGATTTAGATGAGCTGCTGAAGTTATCGGATCGAATTTTGGTGATGAGTGAAGGTAAAATTGTTTATGAAAGCGCGATCGCCGATGCCGATGTGCTAGAACTAGGGAAACGGATGGCAGGACATTAACGATGGTTGCGATTTCTGCTCAACCCTATGACTATCAATTGCCAGAACTGCCAAAAATGGCGTTGCTTATTATTGATATGCAACGGGATTTTTTAGAACCAGGGGGTTTTGGTGATATGTTAGGTAATGATGTGAGTCAGGTTCAAGGAATTGTGCCCACAGTCAAACAGCTACTAGACTTATTTCGCCATCACCATCTTCCCATTTTTCATACCCTGGAAGGTCATCAACCCGATCTATCCGATTGTCCAATAGCCAAACTAAATCGCAGTAAAGGAACCTTGAAAATTGGCGAGGTTGGTCCGATGGGACGCATTTTAATTTTAGGAGAACCGGGAAATAATATCATTCCAGAGTTACAGCCGTTAGAGGATGAAATAGTGATTCCCAAACCCGGAAAAGGTGCTTTTTACAAAACTAATTTAGAGTCCTTGTTGCAAAAAAAAGGAATTACTCATCTAATCATTACAGGGGTAACTACCGAGGTTTGCGTTCAAACGACGATGCGAGAAGCCAACGATCGCGGTTATGAATGTTTATTAGTAGAAGATGGTACTGCCAGCTATTTTCCCCAGTTTAAGCAGGCAACCTTAGAAATGGTTCGCGCTCAGGGAGGAATCGTCGGTTGGACAGCAACCGCAGGTGAGATTATCTCTGTTTTTGAGCATTTGGATCGGGGCGATAGATAGCATCAGCGACGCGAGCCACCTCTGCCATCCCTGGCAGATCGTGTACTCTAATGATATCAGCGCCGTGGGCGATCGCTGCCGTACAAGCCGCTGCTGTCCCCCAAATCCGCTGTTTCGGATCAGGTTGTTGGAGAATATGACCAATAAAACTTTTCCGAGAAGGGCCAATTAATACTGGCAATCCCAGGGTTTTTAACCGAGGAATTTGCTGGAGAATAGTCAGATTTTGAGCATAGGTTTTGCCAAAACCTATGCCTGGATCGATAATTAGATGCGATCGCTTGATCCCCTCATCTAAAGCCCGTTGAACTTGCTCCTGCAAAAATGCTACAATTTCTCCCACCACATCCTCATACTCTGTCAACTGCTGCATCGTCGCCGGAGTTCCCCGTAAATGCATCAGAATCATCGGTACACCCAAATCCGCCACCGTCGCCAACATTTCTGGATCGAAAGTTCCCCCAGAGACATCATTGACTAGATCCGCGCCAGCATCAACGGCAACCGCCGCTACCTCAGCGCGAGTGGTATCCACTGAAATCGGAATCTTCCCATAGGGTTCCCTTTGGTTTCTCAAGGTGCTAATCACGGGAATAACTCGCTCTAGCTCTTCTGCCAAAGTAATGGGAGCGCTGCCTGGACGAGTAGACTGTCCCCCAATATCAATGATATCTGCTCCTTGGGCGGCAAGATACTGAGCTTGGGCGATCGCCCTATCTACCTGATCAAACTCTCCCCCATCACTAAAACTATCCGGTGTGACATTCAAAATCCCCATCACATACGTCCGGAATCCCCACACAAAACACCTTTCTCGCAAAATCAACGTCATCGCTTACAATCAATTAACCCTCAGCATTCATTTTCCCCCATCTTGCCTTTTTCAGGCCACAATGAAATAGCCGTACTAGGGAGAGGGGGAGTCAGAGACATAAAAATTCAGAGTAAGATTGTTAACTCACCTTAACAACAGTCTGCCCCTATGGGTCAACTGTAATTCACAATCTGAGCAAAACTCTCTGGTTCCAGACTAGCACCACCCACGAGTACCCCATCAATGTCCGGTTGAGCCATAATCTCATCAATATTATTCGGCTTCACTGAACCACCATATTGGATCGGTACCCCTGGATTAGATAACCGAGAGCGAATCAAACCAATCACCCGGTTAGCCTCTTGCGCCTCACAGGTATCTCCAGTGCCAATTGCCCAAATCGGCTCATAGGCAATCACTAACCGACTTTGATCGACTCCTACCAAATCCTGAGCTAATTGGGAATAGATATGAGACTCTGTTTCCCCCTTGAGACGCTGTTCTTTCGTTTCGCCGACACACAGAATCGGGATTAATCCATGTCTCTGAGCCGCCAATAGCCGTCTGTTGACTGTTTGATCGGTTTCACCAAAATACTCCCGACGCTCGCTATGGCCAACCACCGCATACTGTACGCCAATTTCTGCTAACATCGGCCCCGAAACTTCGCCGGTATAAGCGCCTTGGTCTTCCCAATGAATATTTTGAGCACCCAGACTGACGCGAGTTCCGTCTAACTTTTGAGCCAGAACCCCTAAGTCTGTGAAGGGGACACACAGAACCACCGTTCGTTCTGCCGGTGTCTGTGCCAGTTCACCCAGGAAAGCCTGCACAAACGCGACGCTTTCTGCCTGGGTTTTGTACATTTTCCAGTTACCTGCTAAAACTATCTTCCGCACTGATGATGTAATCCTCAGACTAAAGCAATATCAATAATCTCGTTCGTAGCATCGTACCCTTTTTTGAGGGAATCTCGCAATTTTTTGGTGCCTCCTAGGGAGAAATGGGGTAATTTTGTATAGAATTGTAAACAACTTTCCTTCTGAGTTGTTTCAGGACAAATACTATGAAAAAAGTAGAGATTTATACGTGGAGTGCGTGCCCTTTTTGTCGGAGAGCAAAGGCACTGCTGGATAAGAAAGGGGTGGACTACATAGAGCATTGTATCGATGGCGATGAAGTAGCAAGAGCGGCGATGGCGAAACGGACAGGAGGGCCGCGATCGCTCCCGCAGATTTTTGCCGATGATCAGTATGTGGGAGACTGTAGTGGCATCTATAGCCTGGATGCCCAAGGCAAACTCAATGCCATCTTAGGTCTTTCCTAGACTTGACAAAATTCCCCCCAAGTCCCCTTAATAGCGATAGAAACCGGTAGTAGGAAGTTAGCCCCAACTGCGATCGATGGACTTTGCTTTTATTATCGACCCCATCAACCGTCTAGATCCTGGCCATGATACCAGTGTGGCTCTGATGGAAGCTGCCCAAAAGCTGGGTCATCGGGTGTGGATTACGCAAGCACAGCACCTGGAAGTCAGATCTCAGAAAGCCTATGCTCTATTATTTCCTCTCACCTTAACCCCAGTGACGTTAGCAGGAAATCGTTGGGTGGCAGCCAATCCTTGGTTTGAGGTGGGGCAAGGGGAGCTTCGTCCCCTAGAAGCAATGGATGCGGTATTTATGCGTATAGATCCGCCCGTGAATACGGCTTATCTTTATGCTACTTACATCCTGGATTATATCGATCTAACTCTGGTCGTTAATACTCCTAGGGGATTGCGTCGTGCTAATGAAAAGATGTACGCTCTCCAGTTTACCGGGGCAATTCCGGAAACTGTGGTAACGGCAAACCGGGAAACCATTCGCGCCTTTGTGTCGGCACGGGGAAAAGCAGTTTTAAAGCCCTTGGGGGGAAAAGCAGGAGAAGGAATTTTAATTGTACAAGAGGGCGATCGCAATTTTAATTCCCTGGTGGAAATTAGCACCCAACAGGGTCAACTCCCCGTCATGGCACAACAGTTCTTACCCGAAGCCAAAAACGGCGATAAGCGGATTATTCTCCTCAATGGTGAACCCATCGGCGCAGTCAACCGAGTCCCCACAGGAGAAGAATTTCGGGGGAATATGGCAGTGGGGGGACGAGTTGAAAAAACTGAGATTACTGAGCGAGAACAGGAGGTTTGTCGTCAACTCGCACCAACTTTACAACAGGATGGTCTCTACTTTGTCGGCATTGATATGATTGGGGGATATCTCACGGAAGTGAATGTTACCAGTCCCACGGGTATTCGAGAGATTGACAGATTGAATAATGTATGCTTAGGAGAAAGGGCGATCGCCTGGGTCATCCAACAGTGCCAATCCCATTAACCTTGATCAATTCATCCACAACTGAGAGCGGCGATAACTCTGAGTACCCCCTGGCAGAGGATTGTCCAGATGACCAATCGGAAATTCCTCTTTTTTTCTAATCTAGGGGGAACCATCCCATTCACCTGAAGCATCCCCCAAATCACCAAGCCATATCTCGCGCTTACTTTCCTGCCTTCTTCCTCATGCCCAACATTCCAGTAGCCAACAACCCTAGAGCAGCAACAGCACTGGGTTCAGGAACTTCATTGGGGGGTTGATAGGTTTCTTCTTTCCCATTGTAAACCCACAAGCTGGCGTGAGACAAAGCTTGAGCTTTCCCGCCACCATTAAGCGAAACTCCATTGGTAGTGAAGTTACCAACCACCTTACCCGCCGCTAAATCAGCCGCAGTAATTTGGAAGTCTTTGAACAGATAAACACTATAATTGGTAGCGGCTTTGAAACTAACAGCGAAAGTAGCAGTTAAATCGGCACCAAAGAGCTTGTCCAGATTACCATTGAGAGACCAATTGCCACTGGTGAAGTTATTATCTGCTTTGAAGTTAAACATTCCCGACTCACCATCGGACTTGCCAGCTAAAGACCACAGATCCTCGTTGACATCGAAAAGATTCTCTTTACTAAAGATCTTGCCGTCGTTGAGATCGTTAATAAGAGAGCCGCTCCCCGTGTCATTACCACTGAACTGACCTTCACAGTTAGTGTAGCTGATTCCCTTCAAAGCCACGGTTGAGGCAGTACAGCTAGTTGGTTTGGCTTGAGCATCGACAGCAGAAAAGCCAATCACAGTTGTGGCGAGCAAGGCAGAAGTGATTACGCTGGAGAGTTTCGTTTTCATGGGTCTGTGGTTCCGAGAATCTTGACTGAGTAGTTAGTGCTAATTTCTTGGTATGCTTCCATCATAGGCAGGGAGTCTGGAAAAGTCTACAGAAAAAGCCACAATTTACAGACTCTTCATATCGAAGGGAATTTCTATAAATTTGCAGTGAAGTTTCCGTAGTTTCTCGACGGGAACTAGGACTAAAGACCTTACTCTGTGAGACTTACCGGGTGAGATCCCCTTAGTTGTACGGGGGATTGGCAGGTGAATATAGGCAGGTAAATTAGTTTTGTGATCGAGATCAATCAGTATACAGTTTAAGTGTTGAATAGATCTGCGATCCGAACGAGTCTTTCATGCTGATTTCTGTTCTGCGATCAAACTTAAACTCTGCCATGCTCCCTGATGATCGTAATGGCGGATGAGCCTTAAGCGATCAGTTGGGGAGAGCAGCCATCCGACTTCGAGAAAGAAGGGGTGTCCTAGTTCGATCTTTGTAGGAGTGGTGGTAGAACCACCATCGGGAAAGAATAGGACTTGAATGGGTTGATTTTTGCTAGTAAATTCGAGTTTTGAGCCGTCTAGAACAGCGGTTGATATCAAGGAAAACCCTTCTGTGGTGAGGGTTTGAGAGACGAGAGGGCCTTGTGCTGATAGGGAGAGGGTACTGGAGGTATGCTTGGGATCGCGCCAGTCGGGATAGAGGGTAGTCACTTGTCCTTCCCAGGTTCCTAAGAGTTGCTCAAGGGTGAGGGGAGGACGTTCGGGGGTAGTGCTACCGTGCTGTTTTTCGCGAATGAGGGTAATTTGACTGAGGTAGGCTTGTTGATAGAGGATGACGAAGCGTAGCCGCCGCTGTTGGTGAATAAAGCCGAATTCTGCGCCAAAGGTGCCTACGGGATTGTAATGGCCGCTGCCTTGGGAGAACTCTCCGTGGGGAAAGAAGAGGAGATTACGATGAAGAGAGGTATATTCTAACTCCAGTGGGGGAGGGGGTGTTTCTCCTGGGGGAAATTTTTGGACGGTTTGATAGACGGTTTGATGGTGATTTCTGCTTTCTAGGGTAATGAGGGTGGGGGTGTCTTTTTCGAGGATGCCCAAGGGGGAGTATTGGGTAAAAGATCCTTCCCAAGTGCCTAAATTTTGTAATAAACCGTCCCATTGCGATCGCATCATCTTGTGTATAAAATCTGCTTAAACTGTAATAATTTCAGGGAATTAACCTTACCCGGATAGTTTACTGGTAGTATGAGAAATCGTAGCTTATTCTAGGTACGCCGAATACAATAAACCCAAGTCAAGGTCATGGTTAACATGGCGTTTTGACTTCCCCGTTCCCCATGATCATGAGAACGGAATTGGAAACCGATCGCTAAGGGTTGTCACTATGTCTCAGACCGCGACCAATCAAATCACTAGAGAAACTAATGTGGAGTTAGATATTGAACTTCGCAAAGTGTTTAAGGTCTATGGCTCAGAAACGGCCGTCCGGGGAGTCAACTTGGATATCCGCCGGGGAGAGTTTTTTAGTATCCTAGGTCCTTCTGGGTGTGGGAAAACGACTACTTTAAGGCTGATTGCTGGGTTTGAAGTCCCCTCAGCCGGAGAAATTCTGCTGCAAGGTCAGTCGGTCAACTATTTACCTGCCTATCGCCGTCCTGTCAATACGGTATTCCAAAGTTATGCCCTGTTTGGACACATGAATGTTTGGGATAATATTGCTTTTGGATTGCGGTTAAAGAAACTCCCCAAGATGCAGATTGAAGATCGGGTCAGAGAAGTGCTGAGATTGGTGAAGATGGAAGCATTTGCCCATCGGTTGCCCAAGCAGATGTCGGGAGGACAACAGCAGCGGGTGGCTCTAGCCAGAGCCTTGGTGAATCGGCCGGCGGTGGTGTTGTTGGATGAGCCGTTAGGGGCACTGGATTTGAAGTTGCGGAAGGAGATGCAGGTGGAGTTGTCGAACTTGCATCAGGAGTTGGGATTAACATTTGTGATGGTTACCCACGATCAGGAGGAGGCGCTGTCACTGTCTGATCGCATTGCGATCATGCGCGATGGCAAAATTGAACAAATCGGCTCTCCGAGCGAGATTTACAATCAACCGGCGACTCCTTTTGTGGCGGATTTTATTGGAGATACGAATCTTTTTCGGGGCAGGGGTGGATCTAGCCAGGGGGGAGAGGTGGAAGTCCAGACGGATAAGGGGTTGAAGATTTGGGCGGCTTGTGGTTCTCCTGGGGGGATCGGTGGTGGCGATCGCCGCGTGGTGAGTGTGCGCCCAGAAAAAATCCAGATGAGCTTAACGCCGCCAGCAGGCGATCGCAACTGTTTCGAGGGAAGACTCAAACATACCATGTTTATGGGAACTCACCTTCAATGTGTAGTGGAATTAACTTCGGGCGATCAAATCACCGTGTTCCAACCAGCACGGGAAGATAGCTCCTATGCTGAAGCATTAGGGGACACTCACACTCCCATATATGTCTATTGGCAGAGCAATGATTGCTTGGCTCTCCATGAGTAGGAAGATTGAGAACAATCGGCGATCGCCAGAGTATTGATGCAAAAAATTGGAAATGAAAACTTGATTTTGATTTCCAATGGATCAGCGAAAAGGGATTATGAGTCAACAGGATAAGCAGGATAGGATTAAGGGTTCTCCACTGATCAGCCGTCGTCGGTTTTTGCAGGGGAGTTCAGTAGCATTGGCAGGGTTAGGATTGTCTTCCTGTGGCTGGACTTTAGCCGATGTGCAAACCAGAACAGGTAGCGTGAGGGTAGAGACCAATAAACTATATGTCTATACTTGGGCTGGATATACTGATGAAGATCTGCTCTCAGAGTTTCAAACCCAAACGGGTATTCAAGTGATTGCTGACGTATTTGATTCTAATGAAGCAATGCTGGCCAAGATTCTCGCAGGGGGAGGAGGTGCTTATAGTATTATCTATCCTTCGGATTATATGGTTCTAAAAATGGTGGAGCAAAATTTAATTACTCCTCTGGATCTGAGCCGAATTGAAGGCTTAAATCAGTTGTTTGAGAATTTTCAGAATCCCCTCTATGATCCTGGAAATAGCCATAGTCTACCGGTAAGTTGGGGGACAACAGGATTAATTTATAATCGAGAAAAGTTAAAGGCAGAACCAGAAAATTGGGACTATTTGTGGACTCATCGCTCGGATCTGGTGCGACAGATAACTCTCCTCAATGATGTCCGGGAAGTGATGGGAGCTACCCTCAAACATTTGGGCTATTCCTTGAATTCAGAAAATCCGCAAGAGATTGAACAAGCCTATCGAGCATTGGTAGACTTAAAACCGGCGATCGCCTCTTTTACTTCTGATGCTTGGCGACCTCAGATTTTAACCGGAGATCTGAAAATTGCCATGGGGTATTCTGTCGATGCTAGTGAGATTATGGCAGAAAATGAAAACTTAGGATACGTGATTCCAGAAAATGGTGCTTCCTTATGGACTGATACCCTCGTCATTCCCAAAACAGCTCCTAATCCAGATGGAGCCTATGCCTGGATGAATTTTATGCTGCAACCAGCGGTAGCCGCGCAAATTACTAAACGCTTGAGTTTTGCCACGGCTAATCAAGTGGCTTACGAACAATTACCGGAGGAGATGCAGCAAGATACCACTTTATTTCCGCCCCCTGAAGTGTTAGCAAAATGTGAAAGTGTTGTCCCCGTTAAAGAAGAGGTAGCTCGGATTTACGATCGCTATTGGACTCAGTTAACCAGTGGATAAAATCCTGGGTTAGATTTAAGTGTTAAGGTTTCCGTCTGAAAAATGATGCTCTTCCCATGTCTACCTCATCCCCGAATTCCTCTGTCAATTCTGAATCAAGTTTAATTGAAATGCCTATTCGTGCCGATCACCGTTGGTCTAATTGGATTGGCCCTACCGTTCTTCTAGGGCCGGCGGGACTGTGGTTATTTATGCTCTTAGTCCTGCCAACTTTAGTGATTTTTGAGTTAAGTTTGGTCCCCAATATCCGACCAGGAGACGTGGTGAATCCGTCTGGATTTGGTAATTATTGGCAGGTGTTTCAACCGATTTATGCACAGGTGCTTGGCCGATCGCTATTTTTGGCGATCGGTACCACAGTAATTTGTATATTACTCGGTTTTCCGGTTGCCTATTGGATTGCACTCAATGCTCCTAAACGCTGGCAAAATTTAATTTTGCTCGGCTTTGTCTTGCCGTTGTGGACTTCTTCGCTGTTGCGTTCCTATGCTTGGATTACCATTTTGCGCCGCACTGGAGTTCTCAATAGTATCATTACTAGTATTGGATTGCCGCCGTTAAATATTCTCAATGAATGGCCAGCAGTATTGATTGGGATGAGTTATAGCTTTTTACCCTATATGGTGTTAATCCTCTATGCGGCTTTGGAAAAGCTGGATAAGCGGTTGCTGGAAGCTTCAGCAGATTTGGGCGCAACGCCTATACAAGGGTTTTGGCAAGTAACTGTTCCGCAAACCTTTCAAGGCATTGCAGCGGGCAGTTTATTGGTGTTTATTAGTAGTTTAGGAGATTTTGTCGATCCGGAATTGCTGGGTGGCGCATCAAGTATGACGGCGGCTCGGTTGATTTATAATCAGTTTTTAGGGGCTACTCAAAATTGGGGGTTTGGTTCGGCTTTGAGTATGGTGATTATTTTAGCAGTGAGTGTGGCGATCGCCCTCTTAATTAAGTATGGTGATCCTACCCCTCAAGCCTAGAAGGAGTCAACTGCCGTTTTTACCCCCAAAATATAGGTAGATTCTACAGCGCGATCGCCACCCAAAATCATCAAAGTAAACAGTTGATCGGCTAATTCAGCTAAATTTTGAGCAGGAGTATGCCCTTGATTTCGCAGTCTCATTAATGGGGTACAATGGGGATTTAAAACAATAAAGTCAGCTTCTTTCCCCTGATTAAAATTGCCAATTTTTTCTGCTAAGGAAAGAGCTTGGGCTGCTCCTAATGTAGCCAGGTAAAAAGCTTGAAAGGGAGATAAAGCCTGCCCTTGTAGCTGTAAAACTTTATACGCTTCTCCGAGAGTAGTCAGCAGAGAAAAACTAGTACCTGCACCCACATCAGTGGCTAATCCTACCTGAATTGGGGGCGATTGAGATTTAGCTTTTGCCAGATTAAATAGTCCACTACCGAGAAACAAATTAGACGTAGGACAAAAGGCGATCGCGCTGTTGGCTTGACTTAACCGTTCCCACTCTGAATCACTTAAGTGGATGCCATGGGCAAAAATGGATTGAGGAGTCACTAAACCAAAAGTTTCATACACATTCAAATAGTCAGAACAATCGGGGAAGAGGTGCTGAATCCATTCAATTTCTTTCCTATTTTCCGAAAGATGGGTATGAATATAAACATCAGGATAGGCAGCTGCCAAATCTCCAGCCAGTGATAACTCTTCCACAGTAGAAGTAGGGGCAAATCGAGGCGTAATAGCATAGAGCAATCGATCAACTTTATGCCACTTTTGAATTAACTGTTGGCTTTGTTCATAGGAGCGTTGAGGTGAATTCAGCAGAAAATCAGGAGCGTGACGACTCATCAACACCTGTCCCGCAATTAAACGCAAATTGCGCTCCTGAGCAACCGCGAATAAAGCTTCCACCGATTCAGGAAAAATAGTTGTTAAAACCACTGCTGTAGTAGTGCCATTTCTGAGCAATTCATTGAGGAAAAAGCGAGAAATTTTGTCGGCATAGTCTGGATTTTGGAATTGATGCTCTTTGGGAAAAACATATTTTTCTAGCCACTCTAATAACTGCTCTCCGTAGGAAGCAATGATTTCCGTTTGAGGATAGTGGGTGTGCAAGTCAATCAATCCCGGCAAAATTAAGCGATCAGGATAATGTGTGATCTCCAGTGCCGGATAATGGGGGCGGAGAGTTTCATAGTCTCCTAAGTCTTTGATATACCCCTGTTCTAACACTAATAATCCATCGGGAAAGTAGCGGACACTCTCGGATTCTGCAGTAAGAAAAGGATCGGCAATAAAATCGGCGATCGCCCCTCGGAAGCCTTGGCTGCCCAAACAATGATCCATCATAATATCTAACGGAGAGAAATAGAGAAGAAAAACAGCAAAAACTTGACTTTTCTAGTCTAATTGTAATATAAATAAGGAGCGAGTCGCAGGAGGTTAACCGTGCAAACCATGCAACTGGGCCAAACCCACATCACCGTCACCCAACTCGGCATCGGCACTTGGGCTTGGGGAGATAAACTGTTTTGGGATTATGGGAATAATTATGGCGAAACCGAAATCAAAAAAGCCTTTGAAGCGACTCTTGAAAGTGGCATTAGCTTTCTAGATACAGCGGAAATCTACGGATTAGGAGAATCAGAAACCCTGATTGGTAGATTCATGAAAGAAACAGGAAAAACTCCACAAATTGCCACTAAATACTTTCCCGTACCTTGGCGGATCAAACCAGAAGCAGTCACTGAAGCGATCACCAATAGTCTGAACCGACTCCAAGTGGAGTATATCGAACTGTATCAGATTCATCAACCAGTGAGTTTCTTGATGAGCCAGAAAACCCTTCTGGATACTTTAGCCTCAGAAGTGACGAGAGGAAGAATTCAGGCGATCGGTGTGAGCAACTATTCTGCTAAACAGATGCGAGAAGCCCATCAGATCCTAGCAGAAAGAGGCATTCCTTTAGCCGTCAATCAAGTCAAATACTCCCTACTCAGTCGCCAAATAGAAGTCAATGGTATTCTGAGCACTGCCCAAGAATTAGGGATCACAATTCTCGCCTATAGTCCCCTCGCTCAAGGGTTACTGACGGGAAAATATACCCCGGTTAATCCTCCCACTGGAGCCAGAAAACTCTCCCCAGAATTTGGGCGGGAAGGACTCCGAAAAATCGCCCCAGTTCTTTCTCGACTCAAACGGATTGCCGATCAATACGAAAAAAAGCCCTCCCAGGTAGCCTTAAATTGGCTAATTGCCCAAGGGGTGATTCCCATTCCTGGGGCGAAAACGGCGAAACAAGTGTTAGATAATGCGGGTGCTTTAGGATGGAGTTTAAAGCCGGAAGATGTGCAAGATCTAGAAGAAATTAGTCGAGATTGGTTGGTTTAATCTCAAGAATGAAGCGATCGCCCCATTCTCTGCTGCCAATCTTCACAAAAATTCATAAACTTACCCAGTCAAGACCCACTCGCGCTAAAATCATCACCATCTACTTTTAGTCGCATGATTGGCTATGACGATACAACCTCAACACGACCGTATCATTATCTTTGATACTACCCTCCGAGACGGTGAACAATGTCCAGGGGCAACCCTGAATGGAGATGAAAAACTGGCGATCGCCAAACAACTGGCTCGTCTGGGAGTAGACGTGATTGAGGCAGGTTTCCCCTTTGCCAGCACCGGTGATTTTGAAGCAGTACAAAGAATTGCAGCAACAGTGGGCACAGAAACCGGACCCACCATCTGCGGTTTAGCCAGAGCGACGCGCCAAGATATTCAAGCCGCCGCCGCAGCATTAAAACCAGCCGCCAAACCCCGCATCCATACCTTTATTGCCACCTCCGATATTCACCTGCAATATAAGCTGAAAAAAACGAGGGAAGAAGTCCTAAAAATTGCGCCAGAAATGGTGGCTTACGCCAAATCGTTTGTACAGGATGTGGAGTTTTCTCCCGAAGACGCAGGACGTTCCGATCCAGAATTTTTGTATCAAGTTTTAGAAGCGGCGATCGCCGCTGGTGCCACCACCGTCAACATTCCCGATACTGTCGGTTACACGACCCCCAGTGAATTTGGTGCCTTGATTCGTGGTATCAAAGAAAACGTCCCTAATATTGACCAAGCCATTATCTCTGTTCATGGTCATAATGACTTAGGATTAGCCGTCGCCAACTTCTTAGAAGCAGTAAAAAACGGCGCGCGGCAATTAGAATGTACCATTAACGGCATCGGCGAACGGGCAGGCAATGCCGCCCTAGAAGAATTGGTGATGGCACTCCATGTCCGCCGTCAATACTTTAACCCCTTCTTGGGTCGTCCCAGTGAATCGATGGAGCCGTTGTGTAATATCGAAACCAAGCAACTTTACAAAACCTCCCGCCTGGTCTCCAACCTCACAGGGATGTTAGTCCAACCGAATAAGGCTATTGTTGGCGCTAATGCCTTTGCTCACGAGTCGGGAATTCACCAAGATGGGGTGTTAAAGAATAAGCTCACCTATGAAATCATGGATGCTGAGTCCATTGGTTTGAGCGACAATCAAATTGTCCTCGGCAAACATTCCGGCCGTCATGCCTTTGGTAATCGCTTGCGAGAATTGGGTTTTGATTTGTCGGAAACTGACTTAAACAAAGCGTTTCTGCGGTTTAAGGACTTAGCGGATAAGAAGAAAGAAATTAGCGATCGCGACTTAGAGGCGATCGCTAACGACGAAATTCAACAAGCTCCTGACTTCTTCCGTCTAGAGTTAGTCCAAGTCTCCTGTGGTGACCATTCTCGCCCTACGGCTACCGTGACTTTACGGACTCCCGATGGGCAAGAACTAACGGATGCGGCCATCGGTACCGGGCCAGTCGATGCCATCTACAAGGCCATTAACCGGGTCATTAATGTCCCCAATAAACTCATTGAATTCTCCGTGCAGTCAGTGACAGCGGGAATAGATGCGATCGGTGAAGTCACCATTCGTGTCCAACAAGGAGATCAGGTGTGTTCGGGTCATGCCGCCAATACCGACATTATCGTCGCCTCGGCTCACGCCTACGTGAATGCCCTCAACCGCTTATCCGCCCTGTTAGAAAAAGAGCGCCTCCATCCTCAGTACGAAAAAATAGAAACGGCCCCCGTTTAAGGGAGACAGACTCCCCCATAACTTCATGGGGGAGTTATTTACGATAAAGTAGGAAGGGATGGGAGGCTACTACGGGTAAGGGCTTCTTGATTTTCCCAAATCAGGGGAATACGCGCCTGAAGATGATATCCAAGGACTTGCCATTGGGAAGGAGTGAGAGATTCTAGAAGAATAATTTCAGGTTCTGGAGAGTCAGAAGGATCGGGAACTTCTTCCAAGAGCAATAGGTTTAGGGTAATTTGGGAGAGAATTTGATCGGCAATTTCAGGAGTAGTGTTGCTCGTGTCGATGAGAAGGGAAATCTGATGGCGATCGCTATGAGTTAAGATCCGTTTTAGTAATTGCGCTAAATCCTGATAAAGCTCAGTTTCAGGTTTTGACCAATCAGGAAAAGCAATAAAGTTGATTTCTCTAAGATCAAAAGGCAGAATTTCAGTCACGCTCTTAAACCCCAAAATATCAAGGAATCTTAGCGTAGTGGGAAGGGGAGCATAGTGATCTCTAACCCATTGTCGTCCCCCTTGGGAAATCTGCGACAGCAGAGTTGGTTCACTGACAAGACGATCGATCGCTGCTGGGATATCATCGAGATCCACTCCGATATAGTGAGTCCAATTTTCTGGCTTTACAGGCAAGTCTAAACCATATTTGTCAAAATCAACATGAAAAGCTACACATCCAGCCCCTAGAGCTTCCCAAAATCGCCAACTATCCCACCATTCCACATAGGAAGGTTGGGTGGGAGAGGCAGGAATGAGCCAACCAGCAAAGGTAGCACAGGCTTGATTATATTTGAGGCGCTGATAATAGTGGGGATGATGACGATGGCCGGTTACATCCCAGTATAGGCGATCGCCCGCTTCAGCAGGCGGGCTAGTGGCACTATCAATCGTTTCATCCACCGCCAGCACCGAAGAAATAGCTGGCAGAAATTGTTCTCGCATCATCGATCTTAAAGGATATTCAGCAAAAATCACCCCTTTCTCTGCCAGCAACATTCCTTGACTAATCGGTTGCACCCAATTACTGACCAGTAAAGTAGTTTGATCAACCCGAAAATTAAAGAGAAAAGAAGCTCGACGCTCCTGAAAAGATGGTAGGTTTTCAGTCGATCTTAAAATACGATTAGATAAGCCAAAACACCAAGGCACAAAATTACTGGGATAGGAGGCCCGATTATGACAATGGGTGCGGAAAATAAAGTCAAATTTAGGGATAGTTTCTAGGACGAGAGACGGGCGAGGCCCATCCATATCATCAAGGTAGACAGTAAGATAATTGCGAGATGGAGTTAAGATGGCTTCAGGTAAGGTAGGATTGCGCCCGAAAACCCAGTTTTTATCCATCACTACCACGGAACAATCTTGGGGATGAACTTGGGGATCGTGGACAAACAAATAGTCTTCCGGCTCTGGAGAATTGAGCCAGTATTTGAGGTTAGCATAAACGGGAATTCCTAGAGATCTGAGTCCTTCTGCTAAACAGATAGATAAATGGGGAAAGCTATTTTCTGAGAGATAAAAATAAGCCGTACAAGGGTGAATCTTGGGGGAAGGAGTTGGAGTCATTATAGAGATCTAATTGTGCGGTAAGAAAGCAGTAGCCAGTTGATCAATTGAGAGGGTTTGCAGTCTGCGTAATCCCGCGTTAGAAATTGCCCACTGATGGTCAATGTCTGAGATGATCCGACCCGACAAACGCTGAGATAAAATGTGCCACTGGAGAGGACTGAGTTCTGCTACTAAGCGAATTTCTGGGCTATCGCTTTCTTGAAGCTCTTGTTGAAATAAGACTTGCATGGTTACTCCCATAATCATCAAATTAGCTGGTTCTGGGTCAATTTCTTGGCTATCAATCAGGAGGGTAATTTCGTGTTTTTGTGGGTGCTGAATGAGGATGGTAATCACTTCAAATAGAGTTTCGCATAAAGTTTCTTCAGGTTGATGCCAGTCAGGGAAAAGAATCAGATTTATTTTTCTTAAGTTTAAGGGGAGTAAGGTGGCATTAATCAGAGATTCTTTAATAATTTTAGCCATTTTTGCCCAGGAGAATTTTTGGGCTTGTATAAAGCCTGCGGTTCTGAGATGATTGCGTACTTGTGGTTTTTGGACTTCACAAAGGGCTGCGGCTAATTCATCGGGATTATCGTCGGCAACGTAGATGGCAGCTTCTCCGGCAACTTCGGGAATGGAGGCGTTGCGGCAAGTAATGACGGGACAACCGCAGGCTAGGGCTTCGACAATGGGTAGACCAAATCCTTCATATTGAGAAGGATATACTAAGGCGATCGCCCCAGAATAGGCCGCTTTTAATTCTTCATCTTCAAGTTGCAGCATATGAACCCTAATCCCTAGGGTATATTGCCGTAATTCTGGGGGAAAGAATCCACCACTGCCGGTACAAATAATCTCAAATCCTTGCTTGGCAATGAGTTGATCAAAAGCTTTCAGAAATAAAAGTGTATTTTTATACCCACCAATACCTACTAATAAAAAGTAAGGTTTGGTAATTCCATATTTTGCTTTGAACAGGTTAACCCCTTCGTCACGACGCAGGTTAAAATCGGGACTAATCCCACAATGGGCAACGGTGACAGTATCAGGGTCAATAGCAGGAAAGAATTTTACTAAATCTTTTGCGGTATTTTCGGAGATTGCCAGATAGGCGGATGCTTCTTTAATGGCGCGATGTTTTTCTTGCCACATGGGTTGGCGCAAATCCCAGTTCATCACTTCAGGGATCATGTCATAGGCCATGAAGACAGAAGGGGTAGAGATGGGGGTAGTATAGTAGGTGGAGATGAACAGATCGGCTCCTTCGCGATCGCAAATTTCCTGAAGCATTTCTCGATCAGCTTCTGTGCGCTGATAATCATAAGCCGGAACTTCTCGATACCATAGTCCCGGTAATTTTGGAGCAGTGCCCATACGATCTAAAACAATAATATGCTCTCCAAAGTCACTCTTAGACCATTCTTCCAGTAGGGATTTCCATACCCGTGCAATCCCCGTTTTATACAGTTGGAAAAAGACCCCATCAACGATAATTCGAGGGGTTTGAACTGTCTGAGTTTTCGTTTCCGATTCGACAAAAAACCACTCTCCACTCTGTTGATGGCGACGCGCGATGGGGGTCACTTTCAATGCTTCTGCTTTATTGACTTGTGTTTCATCTTGAACCCAGGCAAAATATTGTCGTAAAAATACCGGAAATTGTGATGTTTTTTGCAAGCTTGACCATTGCTCCAGAGCATTTTTATAGCCGTAATAATCTTCTTTGAATTTCAATTGCTCTGGGGTGACATAGGCAAAATGCTGGAAAACCAAGCCTTGAGCTTCTGTTTCATCATGCAAGAATGGCTCTATCTGAGCCACAGAACGATGCATCCCATCGGGTAAGGGTTCAACCAGAAGGGGCGGTTCATGAGAAGCCCAAAAGTAACCGGGTTCATAACGCCATGTTCTTAACCAATCTTGACGAGGATTTTCGGCATAGCAATTGCGAGTACTAATCACTAAATCTTCACCCACAAAATACCAACACCAGTAAAAGGCTGCAGTTTTATCGGGATGATTAATAAATAGCTTACGTGCTTTACAAATTTGGTCAAATGTCCATAACTCATCGACATCAATTTGCCAGAGTAAACAAGATTCCTGGATATTTTTTAAGGGAGCATTCACCATTTCTCGCTTGCCTTCCCAAAATTTCCCCTCTGGTTTGCGATAGAGGGTGATGTGGTCAGGATATTGAGCCGCTAACTCATCCAGATATTCAGAGGTGCCATCATGACTTAAGCCGTTACGGTGTAAGTTATCGGTAACTTTACCTCCTAAATTCACACTCCAAGCGGTATCGTGTTGTAAGGCGGCTACTCCTTCGACAATATGCCAATGCCAATCAAAAGGAATTTGTTTGAAGATGTCAATATGATAGCGAATAAATGGCTCTCCATTGAGGACGATGGTGAAGAAGTGGATGGGGAGATTGACTTCTTGTATAACGGGTTTGATTCTCTTGAAAATAGAATAACCGTTGCGCAGGTGGAGATTTTGCTGAATTAGTTCATAATTGGGGTCAGCCAGCAGTTTGCGATGGCTTTTATAGTTTTTGAAGGTATTAATATCATCGAGTAAGATATAGTTTGCTCCGTAAACTTCTTCCAGTTCTAGGAAGCCCGTGAATTCTGAGCCGTCGATTAAGACAGCATCAAAGGTTTCGATGCCATTTTCCGCCTTAATTTTGGCAATACCATTCTCGGTTAATCCGGTTTCTTTGAGGTAGGTGTTGCCTTCGTCTAACCATCTTAATACTTCACTGAGGGGATAGATTTTTAATCGACTTTTGTACTGATGATAAAACTGAGTGACTTCTTCGCGGCTGGGAAGGCGATCGCACGCCACTGAGGAAACATGATAGGGTTTAACAAAATTCTCCGATTCATATCGTTTCCTCAATTCTTCAAATCGGACTTGAGAAGCTTCAATACAAAATAAATGGGGATGATTGGGATTATTTTTTAAGCCATTCACAAAGGCTTGGGTACTCCCTTCTCCCGAAGAAGAACCGATTTCTAAAACCGTTCTCAAGTCTGCTTCTGCTGCTATTTTCTGAATCGCTAAATAAAAATCATCATCTTTAATCTCTGGGGGAATAATCGTTTCAATTTCAGAAGTCTGATCGCCCGCAGCCATTGGGGGAGTCGATTGTCCTAGAATAACAGAAGAAGGCGGGCCATAAATAAGGGAGCGGTGGAGCATTTGTGCTTCTGCTTGTGTTGCTTCTTCTTGAGCAAGTCTCCAGGTTTCTATGACAGGATCGGGTTCACTATTGTACACTCTTAGCAAGGATTTAGCACAAAAATTGCTCACTGTTGTCCAGTCAGGGTCAAAGGTATCAAAAGGATAGATAACTTCTACTTTTTCCGGAAGAACATTAAAGAAGTTATAGAGATAATTTAATCCTTGCAAAGAAAGAGCAATATATCCAGAAGATAAACGTACTGCTCTTTGGCAAGCGGTTAAGATCCTCAAATCTTCTACGCCTACGAGGGGACAGGGATCGCAAGCGACTAGTAATGATTTGACTTGATTACCGGCACTGGTGTAGGCGGTGGACAGAAATAAATCAATACCCAGATTTTGGCATAATCGGGAAAGTTGGCGATCGCTAATCGCCGAATTGCGATAATCGACTAAGGGAGCAAAGAGATGATGGAGAGAGTTGAGATCGGGAAAATCAGGAACCCCAGCGGTGAGATCATTTTTCCTCCGGTTGAGATAATAAATTTCAAACCCGTTTAACCGAGGAATAAGTTTCGGAATCACTTGCCGCCAAAACATCAGACGATCAGGATGGCTTTCCACACTAAAAACACAGCCATCAATGAGTAATTTCATTATTTTCTCCATGGGTTTAGTTTCTTCTCAAAGATTCAACAAGCTGTTGATACTTCTTCCCACCATCGACTTGGCGACTGTAATTATGATCCAATCGTGCGCCTTGATATTTATCCAGTTGACCTTTCTGACTGAGGGTATGTAAAGGTGTCCCTTCAATTTCTGCGGTTCCTGATTCTTGATAGGTATCAAAGGGTAAAGAAGCAATGAAACGTTTGGTATCGAGCATTTGTTCTGGTGTTTCTCCAGGTAATCCATAGGTGAACGTGCCATGAACCGTCATTCCCAGTCGTTTGAGTTCAAAGACGACTTGACTAGCATATTCAAGATCCAGATGCTTATTGACTATGCGATCAACCACATATTGATTACCGCTTTCAAAGCCAAGTTTCACCCCAAAACAACCACTTTCTTTCATCAGTTGCCAGGTTTCCATCTTAATCGTATCGGCACGACACATTGCTGACCAGGGGATGCCAATTTTAGCCATCACTTTACAGATTTCTACCACATGGTTGTTCCCCAGGTTAAAGGTATCATCATCAAAGTAAATAGATTGATATTGAAAGCGACTGAGTAAATTACGAACAAAGCCATCAATATATTCTGGTGTATATTGGCGAACCGTGCGGGTTTTTGTTCCTTCTGGATCATTACCAGTCATTGCTGCTGGCCAAACACAAAAGATACATTTAAACGGACAACCGCGACTACTCCATATTTGAGCATGGGGATAAATTTGTCCTCTAGGATTGCTATCCCAATACCGATAAGCATGGAATTCATCATAATAGGGGAAGGGGGAAGCATTCATTTCTTCAGGGGTTAACAAATCGTGATCGAGAATCCCCGATTCCCCATTTAAAACCCGCACACTGCCTTTTTCGTATTCTCCCCGAATACAAGCGTAAACAGGGTCATTTTTGAGAATTTCTTCAGATTTAATGGTGGTAATTGGCCCTGTGACAATAATTTTGCAGTGAGGCAGTTTTTGATGAATGGTGTGGATAATTTGTTGGTCTTGTATCCAACTTGGCGTGGCACTTTCAATAAAAATGTAGTCAAATTGCTCTGCCTCAAGATAGTCGTAATAAGTGGCGTAGGATTCTCTGATGGCAATGCTATCTCGAAATCGCACATCTGCACCGGTATGATGTTGGGCATAAGTAGTAGCATACCCCATGAAAAAAGGATAGGGAAGATAATCTCCAACTTGAAAGCGATCAGGGTGCGATCCTACCAATCCTGTAAATGGCCAACGAGAACCGGCTCTCACTCCTGCACGCCAATAAAATTGTTCAGGATCTAACCAATGCATATCGCCTTTTTCTTGTCCTTCCCACCAGGGGGGATTGCTAAATAGAACTTTCATAATTAATGATTCCTCCATTGAATAATGAGCGGTTGTAGTTATAAAATCTGTTGTAGATAGGCTTTCACGGTTTTCATCCGTTGAGCGTAAGTGTGGTTGCTCAAGACTAATTTTTGACCCTCTTGACTACGACGTTTTCGTTCTTCTTCGTTAGCGAGATATTCGACTAATTTTGCCCAAGAATCTTCATAGCCGTCTGTATAGGCGATCGCCTCTCCAAAGGTTTCTTCTAGGGTATCAACATAATCGGATAAAATAAACCCCCCACAGGCAAGAATATCAAAAATTCTCAAATTCATCGTCCCCCATTCAGCATGGGGAGTTAAATGAGCGTTAAGATTAATTAAACTCTCCGTATAAACTTTCGGTAAATCCGGCATCGGTAGTTTTCCTCGACACACTGTATCCAAAGGAGGAACCCAGCGACTTAAGCCATAAATGACCAATCCAAAAGGCACAGCAGGAGAAAAATAACGTTGATTTACTTGATTATTTCTAATCCCATTTCCCACAAAAGACACGGGGTGAGCAAATTTGCCTTCGGCTGACTCTGGCTTGAAAAACTCTGGATCAGTAGCAAAAGGAACGACGGCACCAGAAGTACAGGCTTTCATGAGCTTTTCACTGGGAAAAATATACCCATCAAAATTTTGGCGCTCTCTCGCTTGTGCAAAAATTCCCACAGTGCCGCCTGGATATTCTTCCGGATGGTAAGCATTTTGGTGATAGAGAATATTTTTCGCTTTCGGGTGGAGTTCTAAGTTCGGGTGAAAGTGAATTAACACATCAATATCAGTCTCACTCAAGCCACCAGAACCTGATAGATAAACTGCCTCTATTTCCTCTTCTGCCTGTAAATACTTTTGCCAGCCTCTAGCAATCAGTTCATCTCCCCAGACACTGACTTTTTCCTTGGGGTTAAAGGTGTTAATTGCTAATAGACAAATACCCACTTTCATTGGTTTCATGATTTTAAACACCACCCATTTCAATTTGCTGCTGAATCCAAGGAATGATCTCATCCAAGGCTGAACTCAAAGGGGTTTTGGCTTCAAAACCCAGAATTCTCTTGGCTTTTTCTACATCAGGAACTCGCTTTTGCACATCATATTTGAAAGGAGCATCACTCACATATCGAAAAGGTTTATGAGGATGAATTTTTCCCCAAATCAATTCGGCTAGTTCTAAGACACTGGTAGACACTGCGGTAGATAAATTAAAGTCTTCATTGATTGCTTCTTCTTTCTCAATACAGAGGCGAATTCCTTTTGCTAAATCTCCACCATAGGTATAGTGACGAATTTGGTGTCCTCCCCCTAAAATATGGAGAGGATCTTGACCTTTCAGTATTTTCTGCACCAGATCAGGAACTACATGGCTCATGGCTAATTGTACATTCCCAGATAAAATTTCTTTGTCACACAAGGCTCGTTTTTCGCCAATGCCAATACAGTTAAAGGGTCGAATAATGGTGTAAGGGAGGTGATATTGTTCCCAAGCACCTTTGGCGAAATACTCACAGGCTAATTTTTGAAAGCCATAGGTTGATAAAGGGGGAGGACAATTGAATTGTTCTCCTTCAGGGGTGGGAAATTTGGTAGTACTTTCAAATACCATTGATGAGGAAATTACATTGATTTTTTTGAGATGTTGAGTCTGAAATGCCCAAATGGCTGCATCAAAGGTTGAGGCAATAATGCGCTCATTTTCTGCGAGTAAGTCGTAGGCATATTCGTGGAATAGGGAAATGCCACCAATCATGGCAGCACCGGCTAAAACCTGATCGCAGTCGGCGATTAATTCCTGAAGGAGTGCGCTATCTTTAGCGTCTCCTTTGATGAATTGGTAATGGGGATGGTGATCATAGCTTTTTTCCACAATCCCATATTTGGAGAAGTTGTCAATTCCAACAACGGTATGGCCATTGTCTAAGAGTTCTTGCACGAGGTATCCGGCAATAAATCCTGCTGATCCGGTGACTAAAATTTTCATTAAAATAAACCTCCTTTGCCATAAAAGTTCCAAACATCGACTAAGATTTTATCTGGGGGAATTGAGAGATTTTGATAGTCTGAGTGAGGGGTGCTGATAATGATAATCTCTGACTGTTGAATCAAAATTTCTGCATTGACAAATTTTGGCTCTTGAATGTAGACATCGGAGCACAAGACTTGTTTGGCTTCTATTTCTAAAAGTTTCTTGAGTTTGTAGGAGAGGGATTCTCTTTTGTCGTCGTTGTTGGCTTTGAATGCCATCCCTAAAATGCCTACAGTTTTGTCTTTTAAGGTACTATTGGTTTTGAGTCTTTGGATGATGAAGTTGGGTAAGCCTTCGTTGACGAGCATGGCGGCATGACCGAGAAAAAAGCTGTTGTTGCTGTAAGCGACTAATTGCATGGTGTCTTTGTGCAGACATGGCCCAGCGGCAAATCCAGCGCTGGGGAAGTGTTTGGCTCTGGGATAGTTGTAGGTGATGGCATGATAAATTTTGTAAAAGTCTAGGTTGTTTTGGGTGGTAATCTGATAGAAGTAGTTGGCGATCGCAAATTGAATGTACCGCCAAGTATTGGTAAATAATTTAGCCACCTCAGCTTCCACGGGCGTTAAGCACAAAATATCTCCTGTCAAACTAGAAAATAGGCTTTTTGCTTCCTCAATAGTCTCCTGATCAAATCCTGAAACAATTTGCGGTAGGCTTCGCAATTCCTCCATGGCTTTCCCTTGAGCAATTCGTTCTGGACAAAAAGAAACTTTTGTTTTTTTACCTTGTAGCTCTAAATACTCTTTAATTTTTTCTGTAGTGCCTGGATAAACCGTACTTCTCAGAATAATGTGTTGATCATCTCGCAGCCAATCCTTCAGTTCTGCCAATAACTCCTTAAAGAGGGTAAATTGAGGGTTTAGGTGGTTATCAATCGGAGTCCCAATCACTAAAATCAAAAAATAACTTTGAGCAATGACTTCTTTTTGATTCGACAGAGAAAGAGTTTTTCCCAAAACTCTCTCTAACACGGGTTTTGCACCGGATTCTAAAAAAGGCATTTCTCCCTGAGAAAGGGTCTCAATCGCCGATTGATTAATGTCATATAACACGACTCTTTTCCCGGCATCTGCTAGAGAAAGTCCCAAGGGAAGTCCCACATGACCTAAACCGCCAAATACACAAACCTCATACGGATAGTTTTCTGAAAAGTTTCGCGGAGCGTTATCCATGATCTCTGTCCTGGTAAATTCCCTTAATTTTCTCTAGTTATCAGGATGAACAAAATCTTGTTTCTGAGCTAACCACAACCAATTGAAATACAGATCGTGTTTGTGAAAAGAATCTTTCACTGCACTGGCTACTCCCCAAGTCTCTGAATCAGAATAATCATCTCCTCCAATGAAACCGCGATCGCTTAGTTTTGGATAGGATAATTTAATCAATTCTTTCACAGAATGATAGTCATGGGAGGTATCTATGTAAATAAAGTCAAACACTTGTTGAGTAGTCTTCAGAAAATCTGCATCGCGCTTTGGAGTCAAAAATACATTTTTATGTAATCCTAATTGAGCGAGATTATATCGAGATTTTTCTAATTCTGGTGCTGGGCCATATCCTGCTTCTTGCCAACTTAAAGTTCGTTTTTCTTCTGGCCAATCTTCACAAAAACTGTCTTCAAACTTATCCACTCCGACAATTAGGTAATCTGGACGGTTGAACTGATTCATAATTGCCGACATATAGGCTACATCACGAGCGTAATAAACTCCTAGAATAGCAATTTTTTTGATCCAAGAGTGGCTTAAGACTAGGCGAAAAAACTCCCACTGTAACTCTGTGGAGTAGCCAATACAAATGGAGTTGATTTCTGGTCGGGTTAACAGATGGCGCATGGGGAAAAACTCTAAAAATTTCTTGATTTTTGCTAGTTTCTATAGATAGGGGAAGGGCTGGGTGCGGTTGGTGCTGTTTGGGAAGCTTGAATCGCTTTCTCAATTTCACTGTACACGAGCTTATAGTCTTCTTTTTCGGGATAGGTTTCTATCAACACTTTTAAAGGTTCAAGAGAACTTTCTAACTGATTAAGTTGGATCCTGGTGTTGACTAAACCTTCTAAGGCAACTTGATTTTTTGGCTCTCGTTCTAATACTTTTAAATAGCCTCTTTCTTGACTGAGAAGTTGTTCTTGAGGATTCGCTGTTTCTGTGGCTGTGGATTGTTCAGGCTGATTCCAAATATCTCGAAAGATGCGGGTGGTAGCAAAAGCGGTAGATCCGAAGAATGAAATTGCACCTGCTACGGCAAGAAAACGCTGAATAGGTTTCATGAGTACCAACCTTTGATCATTTTTAGGTATTGAGCAATAGGGAGTTGTGGTTTTGAGTGATGTTTTTAGGATACCCAATTGGCTGGCGATCGCCATCATCCACACCGAATCCTTCACGGGGATTGAGGAGGAATCAATGTTTGTATTGTACCATCTGGGGCTAAAATCACACGACCGCCGATCGCCTCCATATTTTCTATCGCCTTACGGCGCACCTTATCATCCGTCGCATTCAACAGCACCATGATCCAGGCTTGAAATTGAGCTTGTCTAATATTTGGCTTTTGACTGAGGAACTCAGCCATTGAGGTAGAAAGAGTAACAATACTCTTGCTTTCTTCATCCGAATATTTACTGCCCCAGTCAGCAGCTTGCTCGAAAGAGGATTGAGCGGCTGGCAGATCTCCTAAAAACAGTAGTTGATCCACACCCAAATAACGCCAAATATAATAAGAGCGAGGGGGATCTTGTGGAGAAAGACTCTCTAATCCCTTTTGCATCATTTCTACTGAGAATTCTGGTTGTCCTAAGTACAAAGAGACACTAGAAGACAGGGCAAAATAGGCAGGAATGAAGCGAGGATCTTGGTTAAGAATAATCTCAAAATATTGAGGCGCTAAACTATATCCCGTTGTTTCTCTCGCTACATCATCCCCAAAATAAATAAAAAACTTAATCAATGCCCAATTCCCCACGAGGTTGTCAAAGCCAAAATCGGGGAGAACTTTCAGTAAGGTTAGAGCGATGGTTTCTTGAGCGACTTCCTGCTCTAGTTCAAGATCTGAGCGTTCCAGTTGAGATAATTTCAGTTGATGGAGCTTAGGGAATTGAATAGAAGTGATCGCCACTGCACAGAGTACTACTAATCCTGCCGTTTTCAACCTCTCGTACCATTGATTGCTCTGACTCATACTCATAGGAATTTAACTTAACTGAGCCGTACATTCTAGAATCAAACGCTGATTTTCAATCGCATAAGGCACGATTTGCGATGCTCGATGCAGGGCGGCGATCGCCTCTCGATATTCACCGATCGCCGCATGACATAATCCTAACCCATGCCATGCCCCAAAATGAATCGGATTTAACCGCACTACTTCCTCACAATCCGCGATCGCCCGACCGTAATCTCGTTGCATATAATACAAAACCGCTCGACGATTCCACGCTTCTGCAAAATCGGGCCAATCTCGAATCACCTCCGTGAGCAACTCCTCTGCCGTCTCCAACTCACCCGACTCAATCCACACTTGTGCTTGTTGCAACCGCTCAAAACCCACTCTTCCCTTCTGATTAAACCAACGTCGCCACAACTGATGAACCGCTTGTTCCCGAATCGGTTCAGAATCACTTTGCAAATCCGATAATAAACTATCTATTTCTGAGTCGCCCATGGCTTTCGAGCAAGATCACATCCCCTAATTTTACCCTCTTTTTCACCATTTCCCCACTCCATAGCCATTCCCTCCAGTAGTTAGCCATAATGGGAAAGTACCTTCAAACCCCAATCACTATGGATCTCTCCCTACTCAATCCCTTGGGGGACTGGAATCCTCAAGTGCTCAGAGAACTAAAAGGGCGGCTGAAACCCGCTCCCCTATTTCTGTGCATCGGAGCAGCCGTTGTACTCCAAGGATTTTTAATCCTGGTTGCCACAGAACTCAACCCTAGGGAAAAATTCTCCTGGGATCCTATTTTCCATACCCTGAACTGGCTATTGCCTGTAATCCTATTAGTCGCTGGAGTCTTCTTATTAACCAGTGACATCGCCAAAGAAGCCCGTCAAGGAACCCTGAATTTTATCCGGTTTAGCCCTCAAAGCAGTCAAAGTATTCTTTTCGGCAAACTCATTGGTGTTCCCAGCCTCATTTATCTGTTTGTTGCCCTGTGTTTACCCCTCCATTGCCTTGCTTCCCTACAAACTTACTCATTGCCCAGTATTTTTGCAGTTTATTGCCTGTGGGGAGTGGGATGCACTATCGCCTATACCCTAGCTCTTCTATTTGGCATGATCGGTTATGAAAAAATGGGTGAACAAGCTCGCGCTGGCGGCGCTAGCGTTCTAGCCCTCATGTTTGGTCCCTATTATTTCCAAGTCATTAATATGGGCTGGGAAGGATATCGTGAGGGAGCCTGGAATCATGTAGATTTGAGTTGGTTTGTATTTTCTTTTAATTCGGCTGAGGTAACTTTTGGACTCACGTTTATCAGTGGAGCGATCGCTACCTATTGGATTTGGTGTAGTGTGAATAGGCTCTATCGTAATCCTCAAGGCACTAAGATCAGTAAATCTCAAAGCTATGGGATCGTCACCAGTCTTCAAGTCTGGGTACTCGGCTTCCTGTTACCCCTGCCGTTCCCTTGGGCGCGAGACGCTTATTTTGCCCTGTTTGGAGTAACTTTGGGCAATTTAATGTTAATTCTTTTAATCACCTTTGCTTTGACACCAGAGCGTCAATTATGCTTAGATTGGTCTCGATATCGCCATCAACAATTGGGACAAAACCGGCAGTTACTGCATGACTTAGTGTGGGGTGAAAAAAGTCCCTCTGTGGTAGCGATCGCTCTCCAAATCCTGCTGATCACAGCTATTTGGTCGATTTGGGCAATAATGGACTTACCTAACCCCGAAAAAACCTGGGCTATTGTATCTTTAATTCTCACCGCTAACTTGATGTTCATTTATGTGGCGATCATCCAATTAAGCTTACTCAATCGCTCTAAAAAACGGGAAGCGATCGCGGGAGCATCCCTATTAGCCGGATTGGTTTTACCGATCATTTTCTTAGCCCTATTTAACCTCCCACCCCTTGACGCTTCTGGGTTATGGATGTCCTCCGTGTTTGGAGGAGCGTGGTTTGTCCTAGAAGAAACCGGGAAGATCTTAATTTTTCCCACTCTCTTTTCCCTATGCGCTCAATGGACAGCGATCGCTTTGCTCAACACCACCTTAATTCGTAACTTGAAAAAAATGGGTGCTTCTACCACCCAAACTCTATTGCAAGAACCGTCACGCCGGTTAATTTCCTCACCCTAAAACTTTCTCCCAAAACCTCCCCTAGCCTTACCAAAGAGTATCCTCAAGGTTAGGGGGTTCCGCCCCTCAATCTCAAACCCTAATCCAACCTATTAGGATCACGATCATGACGGCTACCCTGCTCAAAAACACCTACACCGTACCAGAATATCTCGCTCAAGAAACTCAGTCTTCAGAACGTCATGAATATCGTCATGGAGAAATTGTCCTTATGGCAGGCGGTACCCCCAATCACAACCGGATTACAGGTAATTTATTTGCTTATCTTAACTTGGCCCTCAAACGCCAACCCTATGACGTATTTGTCACCGATCAACGTTTGTGGATTCCTAAAAAGCAAGTCTACACCTACCCAGATGTGATGGTAATCCGTCAACCCTTACAACTCCAGGAAGAACGTAATGATGTTGTCCTCAATCCGATTATGATTGCGGAAGTGCTATCGCGATCAACCCGAAGTTATGATAAAGATGAAAAATTTTCTGCTTATCGCACGATCGCCAGCTTTAGGGAATATTTACTGCTCGATCAATTCCAGATGTATGCCGAACATTATACCAAAACCGAAGATCAAGCTTGGCTATTTCGGGAGTATGAAGGCGCAGACGCTACCCTATCTTTTCAATCCTTAGACTTAACCCTTCCTTTAGCCGACTTATACGATAAAGTCGAGTTTTCTTCAGAACCAGCAGATCTCGATGATCTGGGTTTAGAGAATTTAGAATAACACTAAATAAGGATCTTCCAGAGTTTGAGCAGAAAGCGTGAGAATTTTTTCAAATTGAGTCAAATATCTCTGTTTTTGTGGCACATTCACTTGATATTCACCAGAATCTAACCGCGTAAATAACCGATCAGTAATTGATAAAGCCGAGATTTTTTGCCAAGAGTCTAGAGTCAGGCGAGGTTGATCGCGCTTTTGAGGAATTAATCCCGGCGGGAGATTGCCTGCCAGTAAGGAACGGAGGCGATCGCGACAAGATAACGTATTAATTCCCCGCTGTTCTAATAACTGAAAAAGTTGACTTTCCGATACCGCAGACTCAGGCACCACTCGCAACAACTCCAACAACAGAAAATAATCACTATACTGATGACGCGAATGATTCAATACTTGAGGATAAAACGGTAAATTCGCTAATCCATAAGCCACCCGACTACATTTTTGACGATTCTCTCCCAGCGCCCGATCTTGAATAATCGCGGCGCTCGGTAACTTTTGCCGCAACCAACGGGCGATCGCCACCAGAGACGCACTCCCCCCCGTACACAGCGCCTGACGTACCCCTTGCGGCGCAATCCCCGTCACACTAAATAACCGATTGATTTCCCGATTCAGTCCCCGTAAAAACGGCACAAACACCTTCATTTCCAGATCCCGACGCTCGATGATCCGCTCCTGCTGCTGCAAACGCACTGTCACCCAAGGCTCCACCTGAAGCCGCACCTTGACTTTCGCTGCTAGATCCAACAAACTGGGTCCCCAACGAGAACTTCGCAGATACCGATCAAACTGATACCTTCTCTCCCAATCTGCCTCCCCAGGTTCAGGAAACGCGATCGCCTCACCGCGATCTGTCTCTGAAAGAGATAACAAAGGACGATCGCCACTGAGAAATAACTGAGAGATAATATCCTGATCGATCCCATCTCCCCCATACCCCATGCTCCCCAAATGAAAGCGCTCATAAGTCAAGGTGGAGCGATTTAAGGGAATATCCACTAAAGCAAACTCAGTAGTGGTAGCTCCTGCGTCTAAAATTAAGGTGGCTCCTTGCCATTGAATCCCCTGGGCTGTATCTCGTAACTCCGAAAGCACCAGAGCGATCGCCTCCTCCAAAAATACAATCTTTTGGGCCTCATTCACCCAACCCGCCTTCAAGATCGCCTCTCGCAGATTAAACCGATAGGCATCACCCCAATGACAGGGACAGCCAACAATCACTCCACTCAACTGATTCCAAACTTCCATTAACTGGAGGCGATTTAAAGGTGGGTTAGTCGCACTAGAGGCAGAAGCCACCACTGAGTAACTGACAGACTTCGCGCCTACAGGCACCTCTACCGCAGACAGTTGAGAAAAGCGATTGGCGATCGCCTCCAACAGCATCTGATAAGGTAAAGTATGGTAATCCGACCATTGCAAAACCGGCTCCCCCGGCTCACTTTGACGATCTTGATAAGCCAGCCCCAAATCTAACCAAGACTTGAGGCGATTCATCCGAGGCAACTTTACGCCCCTCCATTCTAGATCCTGAATCTGAGCCGCAAAACGAACCTGTACCTCAGTCGTGGCCGTTTGCGGATGGATCTCTAACCACTCTAAAGGGTAAAAACATCGAGTCTCCTGATTCAACAACACTACAGAGAGTCCGGTCGTGCCAAAATCAAGCCCCAAGTACCACAAAGGTTGCTTCCATTGAACATCCACATTTTTTTCGTCTAACTTCACACTGTCACACTCTCTCTAGTAGCATATCCGGTTAGGGGTGAGAGGATCTTAATCAGAAGTTTCTGTACGCAAAAAGTCTTCAAACATATTTTCTAACGTAGCCGTACCTTGGGAGGTAATGTCACCAGACAAATCCGTTGGGTTAGGATGAGGATGAACCACCTCTTCAAACACATTCTCGACCGTAATCGGTGGGGAGTTGTCCATTACTGTAT
>CAZTRW010000006.1:0-48375 GCA_964616725.1 uncultured bacterium | reverse complement strand
GTTTTCCCCAGAGTGAATGGGAGGAGAAAAAGGGGAATGAAGTGTATTTTACCCCATAGAGTCACCCGGAAGGTGTACTGCTGCCCAACTGCGATCGCCAGATCTCCCCCACCCGAAGCAGTGAGTTTACTCAGGTGCAAATATCCTAAAGACATGGCCTTTCCAATGGGGCACATCCAAATACAATCCTTGGGTCGCTAACTCTCTGCCTTGCCGTTCATAGCTGGCAGCACTGAGTAAATCCTCCAAGATATAGAGTCGATCTTCCCAAGCAAAGGGCAATTGGACATAACATTGTCCTGGATGGGGAGCATAATTGACAGCTACTAGGACTCGTTCTTGGCGATCGCTCTCCCAAGCAAAAGCAATAAAATTAGCCCAAGTCCCGTTATATTCCCAGGCGGGCACACAAGCAAGGAGTTGCCAATGACCCTGACGCACGAGGGGATGGCGCAATACTTGCAAAAGCTGCTGGTAAAAGACTTCTAAGGCAGGATTGGTTTCTTGTTTGGCGCTGCGACACAAATGCACGGAGACTTTATGAGTCCATCCCTGTAATTGACCCTGGTGAAAAAATCGTAATCCGGGACAAAGATAGGTGAGGAGTGCGGCAGCTTGGTGGCATCCGAGGGGAAAGATAGCAGCGGCACGGTGTTCGTCGTGATTTTCCAGAAAGCGGACACAATGCTGTTGATAGTCTAGGGAGGCGCTGAAGTGCTCTCGTACTGGCTGGGCCCGTTGTCCATGGAGACAATCATAGAGGCGTTTGTCGTAGGTGTAGTCAAAGCCTTGTTGTTGTAATGTCCATTCTAAGCCCCAGTAGACTTCTGCCATGAAGGTAAATTGAGGGTAGTGCTGTTTGACTTGGGCGATCGCTTCTGGCCAAAATGAGTAAGCCGGAATTCCCCAACTTTGCTGAAAAATCTCCGGTAATACCAGCATGGCCATATCACAGCGTGCCCCATCACACCATTGAGCCACCTGGAGTAACTCAGCCGTCATGGCCGCGATCACTGCCGGGTTACCATAGTTGAGTTGGAGGGTATCTGGCCATCCAGAGAAGTAGAGATCTCTGCCATGAGCAAAGATCTTATTGGCGGCGATTTGGGTATAGTTTTGGGGTTCTCTGGCGAGATCTGCGGGAGTTCCTGAGAGGTAAAAGTCGGGATGGGCTTGTACCCAAGGGTGATCGGGGGCAGTGTGATTGGGGATAAAATCAAGCATGAGCTTGAGTCCCCGATCATGGAGGCGATCGCCAAATTCTTTGAGCATCCCTTCATCACCAAACTGCTCGTGAAGGGTGTAGCCAGTAATGGCAAAACCAGATCCCCAAATATCTGCATCTGTCACATCGGGGAGTAGCTCCCGATATTCGCTGCGCCAACCCAAATGAGTCCGAGAGATCTCTCGTCCAACACTACCCGTTTGCCAGATGCCCAGACAATAAATCCAATCAAATCCTAATCTGGCCCACTCATCGAGTTCACTATCGGGTAAATCTTGGAGGGTTGCAGGATGGCCCAAGGTTTGGGAGAGATCGTATAGTCGTAGGCGAGTGTTGAGTTGGTACAGAGCCGGATTAACAACAGCGCTCATGCTAGGGATAGCTCACAGGAAGGATTAAGTTTATTGTAGGTCGTTTGTTCACTCCACAGTTTAAGACTCGGTTAGCTGGTTTCGATCTATCCTGAAAGAGGTTCTTCCTCAAGATAGGACAGATTGATGTTAAATCTGATGACAGCAGGGTCATTTCCCCTGGCGTTTACTTTGGTTTATGTGGTAGGTTTTATTGCGGCTGTGGTCATTGGTTCTATTGCCTGGTACAATTCCAAACGTCCTCCGGGATGGGAAGATGCGGAGCGACCGGATTATATTCCTGATGTGAAGCAAGATCGGTCAGATCCTTCTCCTTAAGAAATCTGGATTGGCGATCGCCAATCCATTCCTCTTCGCCCAGAAAGGCGATCGCTCTTTTACCGAGTCCTATTTTACCTGCACAGAAAAGGGCATTCGAGTATACATTCCCAAGGGGTCATTGAGAGTTTTTAATACAGCTACTTCCTCTTGAAATTTCTCGAATTCTTGCCTGAGCCAATCCCCTCCTTGAGGAGACTGATCAACTCCCAGTAATTGCTCAATGAGCTTTTGCTCTAAACTGCGAGTTTTGGGATATTCTTGTAACTGCCAATCTTCTCCTAATTCAGTCACTTGAGCCGCATAGGCGATCGCTGCTTCCAATCCTCCCAATTCATCTACCAACTTAATTCCCTGAGCCTCTTTGCCTGACCAAACTCGCCCTTGTGCAATCTGATTGACTTGGGTAACCTGTAATTGGCGGGCTGTAGCTACCTTTTGAATAAACTGCTGATAAATTTGATTGACATTTTGTTGATATAGCTGTAATTCTACAGGCGATCGCGGGCGGGAACTGGTGCCCAGATCTCCATAATTTCCTGTTTTCACCACATCCCAAGTAATCCCATGGGAATTACCAATTTTTTGCACATTGGGCAAAATCCCAAATACTCCGATTGATCCCGTGATGGTATTGGGTTGAGCAAAAATGTAATCACTCGCTGTTGCGATCCAATAGCCTCCAGATGCGGCATAATTTCCCATGGAAATAATTACGGGCTTGCCTGCTTTTTGGATGAGTTCCAATTCGCGGCGAATTACTTCTGAAGCGGTGGCACTACCCCCAGGGCTATTAATCCGTAATACCACGGCTTTTACTTGATCGTCCACTCGAATTTTTCTCAACAGATCGGCATAGCGATCGCCGCCAATTTCACTCTCTCCTACGCTGCCTTCTCCATCCACAATTTCTCCCTCGGCATAAACCAGCGCAATTTTACGCTCAGAGCTTCTATCCACAGGAAATACTTGAGTTTTCGGCATGTTATTATAACTGATAAAACTCATCTGTGTAAAGGTATCGAGATCAGATTGATGGCCACTTAACTCTTGCAGATCCCCTAAAACCTGGTCATAAAACATCACGTCATCAGCGAGTCCCTTTTCCTTCGCTTCTGGAGCAAAGAGAATGCCTTGCTGTTCTGATAACGCCTGAACTTGAGGAGCAGTTAAAGTGCGATCGCTACCAACTATCTCTTGAAAATCTCCCCAAATACTATTCAAGAGAGCTTGCAATTGTTGACGATTTTCGGGAGACAATTGCGTGGCGACAAAGGGTTCGGCTGCTGACTTATATTTTCCGGCGCGGACGACTTGAATCCCAATCCCATATTTTTGCATGGCTCCGCCTAAAAACATCACCTCTGCACTTAACCCATTCAGTTCCAGATTTCCCATGGGATGGACAATCACCCGATCGGCAACGGAAGCTAAATAATATTCTTTTTTACTCCAATTCAAATCATAGGCTAAAATCTGCTTGCCTGCGTCTCGAAACCGTTGCAAAGCTGCCCGCATTTCTCTTAAATTCGCCCAGCCTGTACCCATTTCGCTATCTGTACCTTGCAAATAGAGAGCGGTAATGCGATCATCGGCGATCGCCGCCTCCATCGTATCGAGAAATTCCCGTAAAGTAATGGTGCGCTTAGTAGTTCCCGATAACGTCTCATTAATCACTGTACTGGTAGTAGATGGGGGATGGGTATCATCCACTCTCAACCCCAGATCTAGCACTAAAATTGACTGTTTTTTTACTTCTGGGAGACTAGAATTCTGGCTATTGAGAGCAACCAGCATTACAATCAGTGCTCCAATCCCCAAGGGAAACAACACGGCGATCGCAATTACCGTTCCGAGCATACTAGCAAAGGTATATTTGAAAAATTGGCGCATGGCTTGAGTTAGGAGAATAGAGAATAATCGACAAGTGATCTAGACACCATACCCTTGATCATCGCACTTTCTGCAAAACTTGACTGTGCTTGAGGGTACTCAGGTTGGGAGTGCCAGTACAAAAAAGAACCGTTTTCAGTTCATCTATCAGCACTGCCGCCAATTCAGCTAAAGCCATTTCCCCCATACTGGCAGCTTGCAGAAAAGGAAACGCCAAACCTACCAAATCGGCTCCCAGGGCAATGGCTTTGGCGGCATCTAACCCAGTTCTCAGTCCTCCAGAGGCAATTAACGGTAAAGAGGAATACTGGGCACGAATAGCGATCAAACACTCCGCCGTCGGTATTCCCCAATCCCCAAAGGTTTGCCCTAAACGACGCTGTAGGGAATTTTCTGCCCGCTCGCTTTCTACCTTCGCCCAAGAGGTTCCCCCCGCTCCTGCCACATCAATCACCCGTACTCCTGCCGCCACGAGCTGTTGAGTACAGTAAGCGGAGATACCGTTGCCGACTTCTTTAACAATGACGGGGACAGAAAGGCGATCGCACACTTGAGCAATTTTAGGCAACAATTCCTTAAAATTGCGATCTCCCCGTGCCTGAATACATTCCTGCAACGGATTGAGATGTAAAATCAAAGCATCCGCCTCTAACTCATCCACCACCCGTTGACACTCCGCCACCCCATAACCATAGTTCAACTGTACAGCTCCCAAATTAGCCAACAACAGAATATCAGGAGCCACCGGGCGTACTTGAAACGTCTCTGTCAATTGGGGATGTTCAATTGCCACCCGCCCCGAACCCACTCCCATGGCTAAACCATACCGTTGCGCCAGCTTGGCTAGAGCAAAATTCACTCTTTTCGCCACTTCTGTCCCTCCCGTCATTGAGGAAATCAACAGCGGCGCTCCTAAAGATTTCCCCAGAAATTCAGTAGTAACGTCTAAATCTGCATAGTCCAAATCTGGTAAACAAGAGTGCGTAAATCGATAACGATCAAATCCAGTGGTTATCTGGCTAAATTGCACATCTTCTTCGAGACAAATCCGAAGATGATCCGCTTTGCGAGTTTGGATCTCAGGAGTTGGGGCATTCATCAGAGGGGTAATTCGGTAGTCGGTAATCTCTTCCACTGTTCCCTGTTCACTGTTCTCTGTCAACTGTCTATTCTTCCTTTGCGGGTAATTAACTCTACCCCATCTCGCCCGTCTATCTCTTTTAAGTAAACTTTGACCTTTTCTTCTCTAGAAGTGGGGAGCAGTTTACCCGTAAAATCAGGATGAATCGGTAGCTCTCGATGGCCGCGATCGACTAAAACTACCAGCCAAATTTGGGCAGGTCTGCCATAATCATTAATGGCGTTGAGGGCAGCCCGAATGGTACGACCTTTGTAGATGACATCATCGACGAGGACTACGGTTTTTCCTGATAAGTCTAGGGGGAGTTCTGTCTTGGCTGGGGTTCTGACTCCAATCTGATCGAGGTCATCTCGATAAAAGGTTACGTCTAATGCTCCTACGGGAAGCTTTATTTGTTCAAGTAGGGAGATTTGTTCGGCGATTAAATGGGCTAAGGGCACGCCACGGGTATGAATTCCTAATAGGACTAAATCGGAGAGGACTCCGGCTTTTTCAATGATTTGGGAGGCTAACCGGGTGAGGGTACGGCGAATTTCATCTGCATCAAGAATTTCAACAATTTGGGTGCTCATGATTAGAAGGGGTTAAGGGGGCGATCACTGATGATCCATCCTATCGTGATTCCTACCCCTAACCCCATTAAAAAACAAGTGCGAGTCAGAGATATGGCTCGATGGATTGCTACTGGCTCAATGGGATGAAGGCGATCGCCTAAAAGAGGTTTGACTTTGATAATTCCTCCATAGGTATTCACTCCCCCCAACTGCACCCCTAAAATGGCTGCATAGACACACTCACTCCAACCAGAATTCGGACTAGGATCGTGGATTGCATCCCGTTGGCATACTTGCCAAACTTGCCAAAAGCGACCTGACAATAGAGCCAGAGTAATGACACTTAAGCGACAGGGAACCCAGGTGAGTAGGTCTTCGAGTTTAGCACTAAACCAACCCATATATAAGTAGGGAGATTCTCGATATCCAACCATGGAATCTAAGGTACTGGCTGCTTTATAGCCAAAGGCCAGAGGAACACTGCCTAAACCCGGAATTAAGGCTCCTAAAATCGCATAAAATAGGGGAGCCATCACTCCATCAATGGCATTTTCAGCGACCGTTTCTAGGATGGCTCGCAGGATTTCCTCTCGATTGAGGTTTTCCGTATCTCGGCCTACATACTGACTGAGTTTTTGGCGGGCTGTTTCTAAATCTCCTTGCTCTAGGGGGGTGAGCACATCCAAGGCAGCGTTGTGTAAGCTTTTTCCGGCAAAACAACTGGCTAAAAGGATGCTTTCGACTGCGATTCCCACCGCGGGATGGACTAGGTGAGCAAGCCACACCATTCTATCACTAACTAGGGCAGAACTGCCTATGATCGTAAGGCCTAGGGCTACTCCTGCCCCTCGTTGACTGGTGGGAGAGTGGCAATATTTGAGGATGAGCTGACTACCATCGCTAATCAATTTTCCCATCAGTTGAACTGGATGGGGCCAGTGCCAAGGATCGCCAATGAGGAAGTCGAGAATTGAGGCGATCGCTAAAATGATCGGAAAGGTCAACACCACAGGAACTTTCTCGCCTAAACCACAAAATTATGCCCTTCCCCTTGGGAGGCTTGCCAACTGCGAGCATCGAAGTACAGGTCTTCTAGAGAAATAGTATACAAGGATTGTTTAAGTTTTTGATGCAGTTGATTCCATAATAGGTAGGTTACCCAGTCTTCCACTTGATGGGTATTGGGGGGATGATCCGCTAGAGTGGGTAAGGTTTCACCCACGGCATCAAGAATTTGTCCTAGGGAAATCTGGCCGGGTTGACGGGCTAAACCATACCCTCCTTGAGACCCTCGCAGGGCATAAACTATGTTGGCTCTTCGTAATTGGATCAGCAGCTTTTCTAAGTAGGGAGCAGGCAACTGTTGACGAGTGGCGATCGCCACCACAGATGAGGGCCCATAGCCCGGTTGTAAACTTAAATCTAGCAACGCCTTCACACTATAATGACCGCGAGTTGTCAACTTCATCTTTCCGCGAATCTCTGAGAGGGATTGGGTTACTTCTGCTGCCACAGGAATTGCGGATCATTCCCCAGTTCCGATCCAATTGTCTAACCAGACGATTTTATTGTGCCATGGTTTAACTTTTGCTGTCTCTGTTGTAATATATTGTTACTAGCCCAAAAGAAGAAAACTCTTTTTTTTTTCGGCAAGTGTCAGTTAAACTGAAAATAGTTCTAACTTTGGTAAACTTTAACAGATGAGTAAAAAAGAAAAAACTAAACCGCTCGTAGGTGAAGAGTTGGTGATGAAGGTGAAAGAGCTAGAAGACCTCAGCAAAGAGGAGAAAGCCAAAGCTTGTGGTTACTCGACCGTCACTAAAAGTGGGGTAGAGCGAGTGAATATGATGAAATTCCTCAACGCTTTGATTGATGCGGAAGGGATTGAACTCGATGGGAAAAACTCATCCAATGGACGGGGCGGACGGAGCGCTAGCTATCGCATTAGTGTCCAATCGAATGGTAACTTACTGATTGGTTCAGCCTACACCAAGAAGATGGAACTGAAACCAGGAGATGAATTTGAAATTACCCTCGGTCGCAAACATATTCGCCTGAAACAAGTGGATGCGGAAGACCGGGAAGACTCCCCCTAAAATCAAAAGCCAACCCCAAGGGAACCCTAGCTCGAAGACAGCCCCTTAAGGTTCAGGGGAGAAAACAGCAACCCAAGAATCCATCCTCTCTCTGAAGAGGGCATGATTTAGTAAGGATTCTTAACCTGATTTCTCCCTCAGCCTGGGGTAAAATAAAAGGGGTTTTCAACGCATTAGTGCAATGAATGCAGATACATTTAAGTTTGAGGGTTCCTCAAATACTTGTCCCGTTTGTCGTCGCGCCCAAGTTTTACCTTTAGGGCAGATTAAGAGTGGACTCTACATCTGTCCCTATTGCCATCAGCGACTGGTGGTGAGTACCAGTGGTCATTATGTCCGCGATCCCTTTGTCTGGAAGCCATTTATTTCCAGTGGGTTATTGCGCCGCCAAAGCCATCCCCTAGCCAGAGTGCTGAGGGATTTTGGTGGCCCTAAACCCCTATCGTGGATAACGGTGGTGGGGAGCATTGTGCTCTTTAGTTTGGCGTTAGCGACAACGGAACGGGTGAAAATGAGAGACGAGCCTCTACCCAATCCCTGGGAAAAAGGGATACAAGTCATATGGCCCCATCCTTAGTCTTCGGGTTGAAAAGCAGAAGTTTTGGTGACTAGAGTCCATCCCTGGGCTGATCCTAGGGGTTTGATCTCTTCGCGAGAGTGGGACTGAAGTTGGGCGAGTCCAGTTTGATCGAGGAGCAGATAGGGTTGGGGATAGTCGGACCAGGTATGGAGAATTTGGTGGAAGGGTAGGGGAATCAGGCGGCGATCGCTGTAAAAATCTAAAGAAGGACGACCAGAGGGATAATTGGTGACAATCGGCTGTTGCACTGGCGTATGCTCAATCAGCACTTGAGCAACCGGTTTGACGGGAAACCCCTCTTTCAGTTCCCACACCCACTCTGGGGAAGCCATCAATAAAAAGAGAGAAAAATAACATCCCCAAGCCAAAATACCAATAAACTGATAATCTGATCGCTCAAATAAAAGACCGACAACGACAAAAGTGATGCCTAGAGATCCCAAAACCGCAGGAATCATCCAACTAGAAACAGGTGGTAAGACGATCAGAAATACAGTAACCCCTAGGGTGACTAGGGCTAATCCGCGAAAGCCCCATTGAAACCATCGTCGCCAAGATAGAGTTAATCGCGGTACTCCTTCACAACAATGCCCCCACAATTCCGTTAGTTGTACGCCTCCGGCTAAGGCTAAAGCAGGATAAATTGGCAACACATACCAAGGAAGTTTAGTCCCCATAGTAGAGATGGCAATCAAATAGAGTCCTGACCAAACTAAGACTAGCTTACCCCAACTGAGATGGCGGTCTGTCCAGGCTAATCCTAATCCAGGGAGAATCATTAATAACCAGGGAAGGGATAATTTGAGGATTTCTAAGAGATAATACCACGGAGGGCCAGAGCGATTTTCTACGGCTTGCCAAATGCGACTGAAGGATTGATCGACTATTCCTCTCGTCAGGAAAGAACTGCCATAATGCCAAACTTGGGCTCCATACCAAAGGGTGAGGGGGAGAAAACCGAGGATTAAGCCTATCCAGAGATAGGGAGAGCGGAGTAAACGAGGGGTATCCCAGGCAAGAAAGAGGAGAAGGATTGCGCCTAAGAGGAGGGCAAGGATACTTTTAGTGAGGGCAATTAATCCTAATCCTAATCCTAGGGTCCAAGAGTAGTATTGGTTACGACGGCTTTTCAGTGCCCAGGCGATCGCCAATAAAAAGAAACATAACACCGGCCCATCCAACATGGCTAACCGGCCATGGCGCACCACCGGCAGGAGAGTCAGATAGATCACTGTAGAGAAAATCGCTGGCAGTCGCTGTTGAAACAGTTCTAAACCAATGGTGTACAGTAGGGGCACTGAGGTAGCAGTGAGTAATGCTGAAGGTAAGCGAGTTGTCCATTCGTTGACTCCACCCCAGCGATAGGCCAGTGCAATTAACCAATGTACCAGGGGCGGTTTATTAAAATAGGGTAAGCCAGATAGGGTAGGAAACATCCAGCCTTCTGGAGTAGAGGCACGGCTGATATTGCGTGCGACTTGAGCAATGGTACCTTCATCCCAATCTCTTAAGGGGACTCCCCCTAAGTTAATTGTGAATAATCCCAAGGCGGCGATGAAGAAACCTAACACCCAAAGGTGATCGATAAGGTGATGAATGGTGAAGTAACGATTGGGCGATCGCCCCGATAAGAAATCACGGTACATGGATGATTGAGGATTGTAAATACTGGACATCAAAAATAATTAAACTCATGGTTGGTTTATAGGGGCGCACCTGGGGATAGTACCCCGATTTTACCCCATGCCCAAACCTCAGAAACCGGGTTTCTTTGTTAAATCTTGGTGAGGTAATAGAGTTCTGTCGGGTGGGCAGTGCCCTACTGCTACTGGTTATCCAAAGAATTCTCCGTGAGCGTAGTGATTAAAAATCTCCCCGAAGTGTTCTGGTTCTGCCTGTATAGACTAGAGGCTTGCCAGATCATGAGCCATTCTTTTAAATGAGTAAGGGGTTGTTACTGCCCCTCGATGGAGATTAATTTCTTGTTTTGTCGGTGAGTGCTGAGGGAGTTGCTGTGGCTAATTGTCCTGTGTGTGGTACAGATTATATTGAAGGAACCACCAAACTTTGTAAAACCTGTGGTTGGGATTTAACGCCTGAGTCTATTCCTGACCAAATTTTGCAAGTGCTGTTGCAACGGGAGCGTTTGCGGTTAGGTTGGGCAAAGGGAGTTTGGGCAAGAGCGAGGGAGTTGGCTTCGCGAGTAAGACTTCAGTCTAAGTTGGTGGAGGTACAGTCCCAGTTGGAGTTAGCGACTCAAGAGCGATCGCTATTACAATCCCAACTCTCTCAAGTGTATGCCCAAATCGAGGGGATTAGTCCGGCTCAAATCCAAGCGCTGTTCGCTAGTCAAACTGGAGAAAGTCAAATTCCCGAAACCTGGGAACAGGAACGGGCCCAACTTCAGCAACAGTTAAATCATACCCAAGAATTACTGGAATTGGCCCAAGGTCAGATTGGCTCTGATGGTTTAGATTTGGTGATTGGGGCCCTTTCCGATCCCTCCTTAGTGGTGAGGCGAGTAGCCTATTTGTTACTACAGAAAAGTGGGTCAGTGAAGGCACGAGAAGCACTGGAAGCATTTAAGTTAGAAAGCTATCAGTGGTTTTCCTGCGTGTATACGCGGGAGCATCAAGGGCCGGTGCGGGCGATCGCGATTGATCGTAAAGGTAAAATCATTGCCAGTGGTAGTAACGATCAAACCATTAAACTCTGGGATGGGGAAACAGGAGAACTAATGAGAACCCTGGAAGGTCATCGGGGTTCCGTGCTGGCAGTGGCGATTTCTCCAGAGGGAGAAATTTTAGCCAGCGGTAGTAGCGATCAATCGATTAAGGTGTGGAATCTGCAGACAGGAGAATTGATGAGTACCTTAGCAGGATATGCTGGGGAGGTGTGGACGGTGGCGATTAGTCCCGATCAGCAGGTAGTGGCTGGGGGAAGTGAAGATAAGACGATTAAGCTGTGGAATTGGAAAACGGGAGAGCTGACGAGCACTCTGGCAGGGTATGCGGGAGGGGTGCGGGCGATCGCCATGAGTGCCCAAGGAGATAAAATTACGGGAGGAAGTAACGATCAAACAATTAAGGTGTGGAATTTAGAGCGCAAGGAATTATTGTATACCCTCACCGGCCATGGCGATCGCACCCGCTCTGTGGCCATTAGTCCAGATGGTCAATGGTTAGCCAGTGGTAGTAGTGACCAAACCATTCGCGTCTGGGATTTGAGTACAGGTGAAGTTAAGTATATCCTGGCTGACCATAGTGCGGCAGTGACTGCGGTGACTATTACTACCGACAGTCGGGTGTTAGCCAGTGCCAGCGATGATTATACGGTGAAGTTATGGGATTTGCAGGAGGGAAGGTTACTACACACCTTTACCGATCATCAGAATTATGTGGTAGCCGTGGCCATGAGTGGCAATGGTCAAACCATGGTGACTGGTAGTTTCGATCATACACTGAAAGTTTGGCGAGTGGCGGCTTAACTTCATCCCTTAAAAACATTGCTGATGTTGAATGGTTAGGAGGGGAAAATGAAAATGAATAGTCAAATAACCGGGAAACTTTTGTTAGCAGTATTGATCGGGGGGTTGGTGGGGAGTCCTCAATTGGCTTGGGGACAGGATTTAGAAATTTTATTTCAACAAGCGGAACAGGCTCGGCAAAATGGGGAGTATGAAAAAGCAGAGCAAATCTGGCGACAAATTATTGAGCGCGATCCTCACAGTGCTCCGGCTTATTTGGGTTTAGGCAATCGTCTGCGAGATCAGGATAAAATTGCTGAGGCGATCGCTGCTTATGAACGCGCCATTGAACTCGATCCTAATTATGCCTTTGCCTACGTGGGATTAGGGAATGCTTGGCGATCTCAAAATCAGTTAACATTGGCTAAAACTCAATATGAACGAGCCATTGAATTGAATCCAAATTTGCCCGGTGTCTATTGGAATTTAGGGAATGTTTTAGCGGACTTGGGTGAGGTAGAAAAAGCGATCGCTCAGTTTCGGATTGTGATTAAACTTGCTCCTGATTTTATGGCAGTTTATAATGATTTAGGTGCGGCTTTGTTAGCGGTGGGCAATGTAGAAGAAGCGATTGGGATATACAATCAAGCCATTGGTCGGAATTCTCCCTATGTTGCTACCTACACGGGTTTAGGAAATGCTTGGCGACAAAAGGGTCAAATCGCTCAGGCGATCGCTGCCTATCAAAAAGCGATTAATCTAGATGGTTTTGAAGTAGAAGCTTATCAGGGGTTAGCGGAGATTTACTATGAGCAGAAAAATTGGGAGCAAGCAATTAGTACCTATGAAATATTGGTTAACCTCAAACCCAATGAGCAGGCTTATCTGGCTCTGGGCTATGCTTGGCAACAGCAAGGAAAGTTAGCAGAGGCGATCGCGGCTTATGAAAATGCGGTAACTTTAAATCCAGATGGGGTACTCGCTCACTATAATCTTCAAGAATCCAAGCGCTCCTTAGCTCTAGAACAAGCCTCTCAGGATAGGAATGACAACAACAATCAAATTTCTGAAAATAGCTCACCTTTAGCCCCTATTGCCCGGATTATTACGCCCATTCGCAATGGAGTCAATATTGGTACGGGTTGGGTAGTACAGCGGCAGGAAGATCGGGCATTAGTGGTCACTAATCGTGAGGCGATCGCCTATGCTTCCTCCTTAGCCAATCATCAAATTCAGGTGGAATTTTTGTCCCCATCCTCAGTAGCGACTCCTCAACCTCGATATGGGGCAAAATTAATTCATATTACTCCTAAAGACGCGAAAACTAATTTAGTTGTGTTACAAGTTACGGGAATTCCTGACACCATTCAACCCCTACAAATGAATCCCAAAATAGAAAATTCCGAGGTAAAAATTGTTGGTCATCCCTTCAATGCCAATCCCTGGACAATAACCACCGGAAAGCTGGACTTACGCTCATTCATCTCTAACGAAGGACAAAACTCCTTAAAAATTCAGGCGAATTTAACCCAAGGATATGCTGGCAGTCCGATTTTGAACCAAGATGGGCAGGCGATCGCAATGGTTAGCTATATTGGTGAAAAAACAGACAGCGATCGCCCCTTGACACCAGCGATCGCCGAAACAGGATTAATCGTTCCGATCGCCTTAATTCAGGAACAATTAGAAGCTTGGGGTATATTCGATGAGTGATTTCGGAAAAGGGGCGATCGCCAGCATAAAGCACACTCTCTCACAAAAATTACACAACTAATCGCCAGGACAGAGTATAATTTTGATCGCCATACCTCCTCTCTTCTGCTCCTACCCCACTATTTGAAGATGAAAACCCCACCCATTCCTGATAATGAAATAGATCGTCTACAAAGCCTACAGCGCTACCAAATCCTAGATACCTCTCCAGAAGAAGCCTTTGACGATCTCACCCGATTAGCCGCCTACATTTGTGATGCACCAATTGCTCTGGTGAGTTTAGTGGATGAAAACCGACAGTGGTTTAAATCAAAAGTAGGCATTGATGCTAGTGAGACTCCCAGAGAATCAGCATTTTGTGCTCATGCCATTTGTCAACCTCATGATTTAATGGTTGTGCCTAATGCCTTAGAGGATGAACGATTTAAGCATAATCCTCTGGTGACTTCCATACCAGATATTCGATTTTACGCCGGAACTCCCTTAGTGGCTCCCGATGGCTGTGCTTTAGGAACTCTGTGCGTGATTGATCGAGTGCCTCGTCAACTGAGTCCTCATCAACTAGAAGCATTAAAATCTCTAGGGAGACAAGTGATCTCACAACTAGAATTAAGGTTGCAATTAGAGCGCCTTCGGCAAACTCAAGCTCAATTAATTCAGAATGCAAAAATGTCTGCTTTAGGACAGTTAGTAGCGGGTATAGCCCATGAGATTAATAATCCTACCAGTTTTATTCAAGGCAATCTCTATTATTTAGGTAATTATGTCGAACAGTTACTGAAATTAATTGAGGGTTACCAAGATCCCTCGGTTAATTCTCCTGAACCTCTCAACCATTTGAGTGAAGATTTGAGCTTTGTGAGAACTGAAATTGCAGAGATGTTGCAGTCTGCTCAAAAAGGGGTGGAGCGAATTCAAAAAGTTGTTTACTCTCTGCGTAATTTCTCGCGCTTAGATGAGTCTGATTATAAACACATTAATTTGAATGAAGCCATTGAAAGTATCTTAGTCATTTTACAGCATCGACTGAAGTCCGATCACAACGGAGCCATTACCGTGTTATGTGATTATGGCGAAATTCCCGTCATCTACGGTTATCCGAGACAGATTAACCAGGCTCTGATGAATGTGATCGCCAATGCGATTGATGCCTTAGAGGAAGTTTCCGGAGCGCAAAAGATGATTCATATTGCTACCCGGCTAAACGATCAGTCTGTACAAATTTGGATTCGAGACAACGGTATGGGCATTCCTGAAAAGACGCGATCGCGAATTTTTGATCCCTTTTTTACCACTAAACCTCTCGGTAAAGGTAATGGACTGGGCTTATACATCAGTTATCAAATTATTGTGGAGCAACATCAAGGCAAACTCTACTGTCAAGTTTCCGAAAATCAAGAAACGGAGTTTGTGATTGAATTACCCATCGTCTCCTCTCCCCTTTAGAAAATGGTCAATTTTATGATAAACTAATACTCTCGCAACTTGATTGGAAAATATCTTATGTCTTTCGTGGGTTTACATATTCACACTGACTATAGTTTACTCGATGGCGCATCCCAAATCAACCAGTTAGTCCAGAAGGCACAAGAACTGCAAATGCCAGCGATCGCCATTACCGATCATGGCGTACTCTACGGTGCGATCGAATTAATTAAAGCCTGTCGAACGCACAACATTAAACCCATTATCGGTAACGAAATGTACATTATTAATGGAGATATTGAAGCCAACTATAAAAAAATCAAAAAATATCATCAGCTCGTCCTAGCCAAAAACACCCAAGGCTACAAAAATCTCGTCAAACTCACCACCATATCTAACCTCAAAGGCATTCAAGGCAAAGGAATTTTTGCCCGTCCCTGTATCAACAAACCCCTCCTAGAAGAATATCATGAAGGACTGATCCTGACCAGTGGTTGCCTAGGCAGCGAAATTCCCCAACTCATCCTTACTGGAGACTTAAAACAAGCACGAGAAGTCGCCAAATGGTATCAAAAAATCTTCTCAAAAGACTACTATCTCGAAATTCAAGATCACGGTTCCAGAGAAGATCGCATCGTCAATGTAGAACTGGTTAAAATTGGCCAAGAACTAGACATCAAAATCATTGCCACCAACGACTCCCACTTCATCTCCTGCTACGACACAGAAGCTCATGATGCCTTATTATGCATCAACACCGGCAGTTTAATTACGGACGAAAAACGGATGCGCTATAGTGGCACCGAATATCTGAAAACCGCAGCAGAAATGGCCTTATTGTTCCGCGATCATCTGGCGGATGATATTATTCAAACTGCCATTGCTAACACCCTAGAAATCGCTGAAAAAGTTGAGCCTTATAACGGTATTCTCGGAGAACCTCGCATGCCTGATTATCCCATCCCCAGAGATCACACCCCCGATACCTATGTAGAAGAACAGGCTTGGAAAGGAATGATCGAGCGTGCTAGAGTAAAAAACCGTGAAGAACTAAAACCTGTCTATAAAGAACGACTAGAATATGAGTTAAAAATGATCCAACAAATGGGCTTTTCCACTTATTTTTTAGTCGTTTGGGATTATATAAAGTTTGCGAGAGATCATAACATTCCCGTAGGGCCAGGACGAGGATCGGCGGCAGGCTCCTTGGTAGCTTATGCCTTAAAAATTACCAATATTGATCCCGTTCACCATGGACTTTTGTTTGAAAGATTTCTCAATCCAGAACGGAAATCTATGCCTGATATTGATACAGACTTTTGCATTGATCGGCGAGATGAAGTGATCAAATACGTCACTGAAAAATATGGCAAAGATCGCGTCGCTCAGATTATTACTTTTAACCGCATGACTTCTAAAGCGGTACTCAAAGATGTGGCTAGGGTTTTAAATATTCCCTATGGCGATGCAGATCAAATGGCTAAACTTATTCCTGTATCGAGAGGAAAGCCAACTCCTCTGAAAGTGATGATTTCTGATCAAACTCCTTCGCCTGAGTTTAAGCAAAAGTATGATACCGATACGAATGTGCGGCGTTGGATAGATATGGCGATGCGAATTGAGGGAACGAATAAAACCTTTGGGGTTCATGCGGCAGGAGTGGTAATTTCTAAAGAGCCACTGGCTGAAATTGTGCCTCTGCAAAAAAATAATGACGGTGCAGTGATTACCCAATATTCCATGGAAGATATTGAATCTTTAGGGTTGTTAAAGATGGACTTTTTGGGATTGAAAAACTTAACCACATTGCAAAAAGCATTGGAGTATGTGGAACAAAATTATCAGAAAAAACTAGACGCAGATGGCATTCCAACAGAGGAAAGAAAAGCACAGGAAATTCATGCGCGGAATCCTGATATTAAGAAATTGCCGGAAGGAGTAGACAAAACCTATAAAGTTTTGGAGAAAGGGGATTTAGAAGGTATTTTTCAGTTGGAATCTTCTGGAATGAGACAGGTGGTGAGAGAATTAAAGCCTTCCTGTATTGAAGATATTTCTTCTATTCTAGCGCTGTATCGTCCTGGTCCTTTAGATGCGGGTCTAATTCCGAAATTTATTAAACGTAAGCATGGGGAAGAAAAAATCACTTATGAACACTCAATCCTGGAACCTATTTTAAATGAAACCTATGGGGTTTTGGTGTATCAAGAGCAAATTATGAAAGTGGCTCAGGATTTGGCGGGATATACTCTGGGACAAGCTGATTTATTGCGCCGTGCGATGGGTAAGAAGAAGATGTCGGAGATGCAGAAACATCGGGACCTGTTTATTGATGGTGCAGCTAAAAATGGTATTCCTCAAGGGATTGCTCAAAGTTTGTTCGATCAGATGGTGTTATTTGCTGAATATTGTTTTAATAAATCCCACTCTACGGCCTATGCGTATGTGACTTATCAAACGGCTTATTTGAAGGCTAATTATCCGGTGGAATATATGGCGGCTTTGCTGACTTCTAATAGTGGCGATCAAGAGAAGGTGGCAAAATATATTGCGAATTGTCGAGAAATAGCTATTCGGATAGAGCCTCCTGATATTAATCGATCGGGGGTAGAATTTACTCCCACTCAAGAGAACAGTATTTTATTCGGATTATCGGCAGTGAAGAATTTGGGTCAAGGTGCGATTGATTGTATTTTAGAGGCTCGTCAAGAAGGGGAGTTTAAGGCGTTAGCGGATTTTTGCGATCGCGTTGATTTGCGGACTGTAAATAACCGTGCTCTAGAATCCCTGATCAAATGTGGTGCCTTTGACTGTTTTCACTCGAATCGCGCTCAACTTTTAGCTGACTTAGAACGGATTGTCCCTTGGGCTCAAAGTCGTGCGCGAGATCGAGACAGTGGCCCCAATCTTTTCGATCTTTTAGGCAATACCCCTTTTAGCAGCCAAAATACGAATGGTTGCGCCTACGCAGTGGCACCGAAAGCTGATCCAGTTCCTGATATTACTCTAGCTGAAAAACTGCAAATGGAGAAGGAATTACTGGGCTTTTATGTTTCTGAACATCCGCTCAATTCTATCGCCAAGATTGCTGAGACGATCGATCCTAAACCGGTGACGTTAGCCGAGTTGTCTGAACAATCTAGTCGCAAATCGGTGAAAGTGATTGTGATGATTACGGAGATAAAACCGGTAGTGACTAAATCAGGAAAATCGATGGTGATTCTGAGTTTGGAGGACTTAACGGGAAAAGGGGAAGCAAAAGTTTGGGGAGAGGAGTGTGAGCGAATTAAAGAGAGCTTAGTAACGGAGAGTCCGGTGATTTTAACGGGGAAAGTCAGTCAGTGGAATGATCAAACTCAGTTGACGGTGAGTGATGCGGAAATTGTCCATTTAGAAAAACTGCAATCTGCTTTTGTGCTTCCAGAAGTAGGGGAAGGTTCATCTCTTTCTCCTGTTGATGTAGAGCCTGTGCCAATTCCTCTCTCCCCGCCATCTCTCCCTGCTGCGTCTCAATCGTGGATTGTGATTACCCTCTCTTTAGAAGATGCTGGGCAACCGATGATTCAAGATCGGATCAAGTTACTGTTACGGGAATATTCTGGAGAAAGTAACCAAGAAACCTATCCTGTGTTGATTATTGTGAAAGGCGATCGCTTTGGTATGGCTCAAGGGATCAAATTACCTACACCATGGGCAATTCAAGATCCCAAGGCGGCGGTATCTCGATTGAGCAAGTATAATCTTGATGTGCAGATTAGATCTTTCAAGGCTGAGGAATTAGTTGAAGTTGCTCCCTAAATCTGTTCTGTTAAATCTACAGTCAGTAGTGGCGATCGCTACTACTCCTCAATCCGCTCAACGGCTCTATTCCCTGGTGGAGTCCTGGGGAATAACGTTGATGGTTTCTCCCAGTTGCCATCAGATGTTATCGACTCAGATGGCCCTTGAGTATCAAGTGTATCAGGGATCTTTGGCAGAAACGTTACCATTCCTATGGTCAAAGCATGAGGCTTTGATCTTGGGATTGGCTCTAGGAGCCGTAGTTCGTCTCATCGCTCCCTTGCTAGAAGATAAGGGGAAAGATCCGGCAGTGCTGGTGGTTGATGCACTGGGAAACCATGTGATCAGTGTTTGTGGGGGACATCAAGGGGGGGGGAATGCCTTAACTCGCTTGGTGGCGGCTCAGTTGGGTGCTCACCCCATCATTACGGGAGCTAGTGAGGCTCTGGGTGTACCGGCAATTGATACGCTGGGGCTTCCTTTTGGCTGGAGGCGCGGCAGTGGTGACTGGAGGGGAGTGAGCGCGGCACTGGCTCAACAACAGCGGGTACAGGTGATTCAAGAGGCTGGATCAACCCTATGGCAACAGCATCTTCCTAAGCACCATTCTTTCGAGTTTAGTTTAGATGCTACGCCGATCCAAGGGCGAGTGTGGATTAGTGCTACCCAACGGCAGTTTGCTCCCTATAGTGATTTTCCCAGGGTGCAATGGCATCCGAGGGTGTTATGGGTGGGAATCGGATGTGAGCGGGGAACGGAGGGTGAGGTGATTTCTCAGGCGCTGCATCGGGTGCTGGCACAGGCGCATTTGGCGGCAGAGGCGATCGCCGGGATTGCTACTCTAGATCGTAAGGCCGATGAACCTGCCTTGCTGGCCCTGGCAGAGACTAAGGGTTGGCCGATCAAGATTTATACTTCTGACCAGTTGCAAGAGGTATCTGTACCCAATCCTTCTGCCGTCGTCGCGGCAACGGTGGGAACTCCAAGTGTGGCAGAGGCGGCGGCTCTGTTGGCGGCAGAGGTTGGGCAGTTGCTGGTGACGAAACAAGTGTATCGCTTTCCGCCGTTATCGGGGGCTGTGACTGTGGCGATCGCCCAATCTATTCGAGAATATACTGGTAAATCAGGTAAATTATGGTTGGTAGGTATGGGGCCAGGAGCCTTAGAGCAGATGACTCCTGCAGCCCAAACAGCGGCGATCGCTGCTGATGTGATTTTGGGCTATGGGTTATACTTAGACTTGATTGCTCCCTTGCAACGACCCGGACAAATCATCGAAACCTTTGCCCTCACTCAGGAAAAACAACGGGCCCAACGAGGGATAGAATTAGCCCAATGGGGATTAACGGTAGCGGTGATTTCTTCAGGAGATTGTGGTATTTATGGTATGGCAGGATTGGTCTTAGAAGAACTTCAGCATCAAGGGATCGATGAGTGTGCTGTAGAGGTAAAAGTTTTTCCCGGTATTAGTGCCTTACAAGCGGCTGCCGCTAAGGTAGGTGCGCCTTTGATGCATGATTTCTGTGCGATTAGCTTGAGTGATTTATTAACTCCTTGGCCGGTGATTGAAAAACGTCTTGTAGCAGCCGCTCAAGGGGATTTTGTCACGGCTATTTATAATCCTAAATCTCAAAAACGCACGGAGGCGATTGATCGCACTCAAGGAATTTTCTTACAATATCGCGATCGCCAAACACCTGTCGCCTTAGTTCGTTGTGCCTATCGAGATCAAGAAGAGGTTACCTTAACTACTTTAGCCGAATTTGCCCAACTCCCCATTGATATGCTCACCACGGTTCTTATTGGCAATGAAAGTACCCGCATTTATGGCTCATGGATGATTACTCCTAGAGGATACCCACACTAATCACAGTTATGGTTAGGGGCGCAGCATTTGCGCTTTAAGCTATCCGTAAAATCAAGGTTCTTCTTTGCCAATGCTTCGCCCCTACTGGGATACTCTCGTTTCATGACGACTAACGTGATGTCATCATACATTTTTTGGCGGCCAATGTGATCTTTCACATCTTGGATAATAGCGGTTTTGATGTGCTCGGCGCTGTGATGGCGATCGCCTTTGATCACTTCACACAGGCGATCAATGCCATAATGGATTTTCTCACTATTTTCTGCTTCCGTAATTCCATCCGTATAGAGCACCACGATATCTCCTGGATTTAAATCTAACTCTACTTGCTGAAAAAAGTCCATCACCTCAGTATCCAAGCCAATGGGAAAGCCTAAATCGAGAGTATCAACACAATCTACTTCGCCCGTAGATCGCACTAAAATAATTGATTCATGTTGTCCACTCAATTTCAATTTTCCTTGATGATATTCCAGAATCGCTAAAGTTAAGTGCTTATCTGAGTTCATCCGTTGAATATTTTCCCAAAGCGTCTGATTCAGAATATCAAAAAAATCCTTAATATCTTCACACTGACTATAAATTAAACAGCGAATCGCTGTTTGAACCATAATCGCTAAAACCCCACTTTCTAAACCATGCCCCGTCACATCCCCAATCGTCACAATCAGCCTTTGATTTTGAGCAAACACATCATAGTAATCTCCCCCTACTTCATTCGCCGCTTCCATAAAGCCTACTACTTCCAAATCATCAATATTTTTCAAATCATGGGGTTTGGGCAGGAGCATTTGTTGTAGTTTACTAGTAATTTCAACTTCCGTAGCCAAGCGTAAATTCTCAACTTTTAGGGATTTCAAGTTCAGATGCATTTTGATGCGAGCGAGCAGTTCATCTTTAGAAACAGGTTTAGTTAAATAATCATTCGCACCTAACTCTAATCCCATCACTAAATCCGCGATTTGATGCTTAGTGCTGAGCAAAATAATCGGTAGCTCCGTTGGGCTTTTGGTTTGGCGAATTTGCCGTGTTACTTCATATCCAGTCATCCGAGGCATAATCATATCTAAGACGATTAAATCTGGATTTAATCCCTCTTTTAAGAGTCGGATGACTTCTTCTCCGCTTTGGGATTCAATGACGTAATAGTCTCCCAAATTGAGATAGGTGGAGTAAATTTTTAGATTCATCAGCTCATCATCAACTAGCAAAATCTTAAATTTACCATGGGAGTCCATTTGATCTGAGGGTAAAATGGTGTGTTGTATGGCAAGAGTTGGTTTTAATTGGTTTGTAGTATGATGATTTTGGGGGTGAAGACTGATGTCGGATGCCAGGGGTAAGCTAAAGGTTAATTGAGAACCTAATCCCAGGGTAGATTTTACTTGAAGCGTGCCCCCATGGAGTTCTACTAAATCTTTGGTTAATGCTAATCCTAATCCCAATCCTCCATAAACTTGGCCTCTCCCTTCATCTGTTTGCTGAAATGCTTGAAAAATTTGACGTAATTTATTATCAGGAATCCCAATTCCTGTGTCGGAAATGGTAACTGCTAATTCCTGGTTTTGCTGAACGGCACTCAAAGTTATCGTGCCCGATTCTGTGAATTTGATCGCGTTATCTAGGAGTTGATAGAAAATTTGTTGCAGCCGATTTTCATCCGCATAAACTAGGGGTAAATCATGGGGAATTTGATTAATTATTGTCAGATCTTTGTGACCAATTAAGGACTGACATTGAGTTAGGGATACTTCGGCGATCGCCCTCAATTCTACTGACTGAAGATTTAACTCTAGTTGATGATATTTTAACTGAGATAAATCCAAAACATTATTTACCAAGTTCATTAATCGATGTCCTGTAGAAACCATCAGAGACAAATGAAATTGCGTGGGCTTAGACAACTCATTCCTAGCATCTTCTAGTAGAGATTCTGCTAAACCAATCATACCATTCAAAGGAGTTTTTAATTCATAAGATGTGCTGGCTAAAAATTGATCTTTTAACCGATTCATTCGCTCCAACTCTTTATTTTTAGACTCCAGATTTCTAAAAGATATTTTGAGTTGTTGAGCCATCCGATTAAAAGAATCGGCTAATTCCCTCAATTCATCAAATCGCCTTAAGGTCACTTTTTGATCCCAATTACCTTGGGCAACCGCTTTCGCTGATTCGTTCAATTGTTGAATCGGCAGAATCAATCGTTGTGCCGTAAAAATACCAATGATCACAGCAACTAATAAAGCCAGAAGGCATAAGATCAAAGTATGGCGAAGATTCGCATCAATCGGCCCCATAAAATCTGCTACGGGAATCACCACAACCACTAGCCAGTTCAAACCATGATTATCTTCTAATGGGGAAATATGGACTAAATGTGTTTGGCGATTAAACTTAAAAACTAATTGTTTTCGACTGCGCAGATTTTGCCAAGAGCTAAAACGGTTCAGCAGATACTCACTAGTGGCTTTAATTAACTGATTCGGACTTTTACGAGCTAAGATTAACTGTGGTTTTGATCCCTGCACTCTGTAAAGTAGATCGGTGGTTGAAGTGGCCATTAATCTGCCACCATCATCAACAATAAAGGCTAATCCCGACTTGCTAATTTGCAGTTTTCTGAGGATACTATTGACACGAGTCAGAGGAATTTCTGCACCTAGAACTCCAATGATTTCACCATTAGGACGCACAATGGGAGTCACTGGACTGGCATAGAGAAAATAGTTTGCAGATCCAGCATCCTCAGAAATAGCAACAGGGCCCCAAGTTGGCTTCCTGACTTCTACCGCCCTATGATACCAAGGTCGATTGCGAGTATCATAGGGGTTACTGCCGAGATATTGACCGCGATCGCATTGCTCGTCTAAAACATAGGTTTTTCGCTCTGGAATACTCCCTTCTCGGACTTTGACCACCGTTTCACCATTATGGAGCTTTTGAACGGCTAAAACTTCTCCAGTGGGCCGACCAAATAGCAAATAATCAACTCCATTATCCTGTTTTACCAATCGCTGTAAATAACATTGCAGTTGATCGAAATTATTAACATCAATTTGATCCGTATCTATGGCTCCTTGAATAATTTGATACGCAGCATGGGGCCCCTCGAGTTCCGTTTCTAAGGTCTGAGCAATGCGATCGCTCGCTTGCTGTCCCATTTGCTTGACCAAAGCATCTACCGCTTCTTTGCCACTTTGAAAGGATAATCCTGCAATTAGGGTTGTGACTACCGTCAATTGCATAATAAAAGGAATAGTCAGTAAAGTCCGAAGGGGAAGTCGATAGATGAGTTGGCGAAGCGATCGCCCACGGAATTTCCAGACCATAGAGTGGGATCACCAGAGGAGAAAAGTTACCAGTTCCAAACGACACAAAGCTTTTCTAGAGTGTGCTGCTTGTTTACTCACTCTAGCATTTAGATTTAGAAACCACAGGGGCTAGAATCCCTTTTCCTGTCCGCTTGCGGAAAAGGACTCGGTTTTAAACCGATTTCTCTAATAACGCATCAAATTCTGCTTTCAAGGCTTTAACATCAGCCAATCGTGCTACCAGAAGGTTATCAGTTCCCGCGCGATCTAACCGCTGTTTCCAATACTGAATGCCTTCAGCGTTGTTCATCCAGTAGTGAATGACGGTATCTACCACTGCGTCTAACTCCCAACCCCTGGATAGGGGCACGGATTCTACGGAGGTGAGCATAGCATCTAGGGTGCAGTGATAGGTGGTGACGTATTCAGCACCTTGGCGAGGGTGTTCCTGTGCTCTCTCCTGTTGGTGGTTAAAGAAATGTAAGATGGGTGAAATCCCCAAAATATCGAAGGTGTAGTTCATAGGAGGGACTCCTTAATCTCAGAGGCGATGGGCTGGTTAGGCTGACTATAGCTGGCGATCGCTGAACTTTAAGTAATTGATTGTACGAATTCTCGACCGATCTTGCCACTTTTATGTTAAAATCCGCAAAGTACCAACTGTGGAGAGGTGGCAGAGTGGTTGAATGCGGCACACTCGAAATGTGTTAACGGCGCAAGTCGTTCGGGGGTTCAAATCCCTTCCTCTCCGTTATTCCAAGACCAAATTAGTGAGCATAGTATTCATCTTATGCACAGATTCCAAATACTCATTCCGGGGAATGGATTCTGCCATAATCCCTGCGCCAGCATTGAGATAAATCCATTCCCCATACTGATACGCCGAGCGAATAGGAATGGCTAAATCGGCTTCTTGCTGGGAGTTTACCCAACCGATCGCCCCAGCGTAAATGCCTCTGGGTTCAGTTTCTAGGCGATCAATCCACGCGATCGCCTCTGGTTTTTCAATCCCCGAAACAGTTACTCCAGGAAATAATACCCTCAGAGCATCCCAGAGGGTTTGATCGGCAGCTAATTCCCCCTGCACTTGAGAGGACAAATGTTGTACCCATCGATAGGATTGGACTTGCATAAAATCCACCACTTGCACGGTTCCGGGAAGGCAAACCTGCTTCATTTCATCTTGTACTGCCCAAATGGAAAGGGCGTGTTCTTTGACTTCTTTGGCATCTGCAAATAACTGTCGTTTTAGGAGGGCATCAGTTTCTGAAGTTTCTCCCCTCGGACGAGTGCCTGCAACGGGGTTAGTGGTTAATAAACGTCCGCGCTGGGGATCGTTAATTAACTTTACCAAAATTTCTGGACTAAATCCCACGGTTCGTACCCTAGGCAGATGCAATCCATAGGAGCGTAAGGCATGATTTTGTTGGGTTCCCAGGAGATAAGTGCCTAAGACATTTAAATTTCCTTTGATCTTGACGGAGCGGGCAATAATGGCTTTATGCAATTCGCCACGATGGATCGCCTGTTGGAGTGCTTCTACCTGGGTGTGATAGATTTGTTCATCGGCAAAGCGGACTACACAAGGGGCTAAACTAGTTGTTGTCAAAGGTTCTGAGGTTTCGAGGAGGTTTTGAAGGGCGGCGGGGGATTCGAGGGTACGCAGATGGATCTGAGTGGGCGTAATGATGATTTCGGTGGCAGGAATAAAGAAATAGAGGACGGGGCTGGCGATCGCCTTACTGTAGAGATAGTAGTGTCGCACCAAGTCGAAGGCGATATATCCATAAGCGGTCCAATCCTGAAGGGGAAGATTGCCTAAAATCGCTTCTACTTGTTTGAAAGGATCGCTGAGGGGGAAGGTATCGATCTTTTCTCCATGAGTCAGAGTGAGGTCCTGGAGATTGACAGCAATGGCGATCGCCGGATTGGCAGCAAACCTAACTTCTTGGTGACTTTGATAGATCGCATACCCGGAAAATAGCCTAGATTCAATCAATCTTTGCACTATCGCCAACGGTTCCCTCTGACCGGGAAGGAAGAGATCATGATAAATCTGGGTTTTGCCCATGTTGATTAAACACAGTGAGGGGTGAGAGGAAACGGTTGGTGGTAAAGGCCTATTTGATTCTCCCATTCAACCTGACTCTGGTCAATGCATCCGTTTTACCTGGCAAGGGGGATGGGGTAATCATTCCCTTCTCCCCCAGGAGGGAAAATCATCCCAGCGGTTTTAAGCGGGTAAAGAGTGAGCCTGACTGAGGAGTTGGGAGAGGGTTTCTCCTTCAATGACTTCAGTTTCGAGAATTTGTTTGGCGATCGCCTCTAGCAAGTCCCGATTTTGGCGCAATAGGGACAAAGCCTGCTCATGAGCCGTTTCTACAATCTCTTTCACCTCTTCATCAATAGCCTTCGCCGTTTGGTCACTCACCATCCGTCGTGGATTCATCATGCTATTGCCGAGGAAATTATTCCCCGATCCTCGTTCATAGGCTAAAGGCCCCAATACTCGACTCATACCATAAGTGGTTACCATCTGCTCGGCTAAATCCGTGGCTCGTTGCAAGTCATTCGACGCGCCTGTGGTCACTTTGCCAAAAATAATCTCTTCGGCGGCTCGTCCCCCTAAGAGGGTAGCAATTTCTCCTCGGATTTCGATTTCATCCTTGAGAAATCGGTCTTCTGTTGGTAATTGCAGAGTATAACCTAAAGCGGCCATGCCCCGCGGCACGATGGAGATTTTCTCAATTTTCGAGCTTCCTGCTAATAAAGCTCCAACGATCGCATGGCCCACTTCATGATAAGCGACGATTTCCTTTTCTTTGTCAGAAAGGACACGGCTCTTTTTCTCTAACCCTGCCACCACTCGCTCAATCGCTTCAGCAAGATCAGCTTGAGAAACTTCTGTGCGCTGGTTGCGTGCAGCTAATAAGGCGGCTTCATTCACCAAGTTGGCTAAATCGGCTCCGGCAAATCCGGGGGTGCGGGTGGCGATCGCCTTCAGATCCACATCCGATCCCAGTTTCACCTTTTGACCATAAATTTCTAAAATTTTCAACCGTCCTAGTAAATCCGGCCGATCTACTAACACTTGGCGATCGAACCTCCCCGGACGCAACAAGGCCGGATCGAGCGTTTCTGGACGGTTGGTCGCCGCTAACACAATCACCGTTGCCTCACCAGCGGCAAACCCATCCATCTCTGTCAACAACTGGTTTAAAGTTTGTTCACGCTCATCATTGCCACCCACAAACCCCGAACCACTGGCGCGAGATTTACCAATAGCATCTAACTCATCAATAAACACAATACAAGGAGCTTTTTGCTTGGCTTGGTCAAACAAATCTCTGACTCTGGCGGCACCTGCACCGACAAATAATTCTACAAACTCAGAGCCAGAAATACTAAAAAATGATACCCCAGCTTCTCCAGCGACTGCTTTCGCTAACAAGGTTTTTCCGGTTCCGGGAGGGCCCACCAGCAATACGCCTTTTGGTATGCGAGCACCAATGGCAGTGTAGCGTTGAGGATGTTTCAGAAATTCTACAATTTCGGAAAGTTCGGTTTTCGCTTCATCGACTCCTGCCACATCCTGAAACGTGACTTTGGTGGCTTCATCTTCTACATAGACTTTGGCTCGACTTTTGCTAATTGAGAGCGCTCCTTGGGGCCCTCCCAAGCCTCCACCACGGCGACCGATAAAAAATTGCCAAATGGCGATAAAAACCAAAGGAGGCAAAATCAAACTGGCTAAACTGCCTAACCATCCCCGTTTTTCAGGAGGTGCGGCAGCAAACTCTACGCCATTACTTTCTAGTTTTTGGGGAAGTTCTAGGTCAAACAGGGGAGTTGTCCGCAAGATTTGACTGGGTTCACCGGCTTCTCCTTTTAGCTGATAGCGGATTTCGGTTTGTCCCACATAGGCGCGGGTAACGTTGCCATGTTGTACTTGGTCAAGAAAAATGCTGTAGGGCACTTGGGGAATGGACGGCCCAAAGAGTTGGGGAAATAGCAAGGTGGCTAGTAGATAGACACCTGCGAGTCCGAGTAAAATATTCCCGATCAGACGACCAGGGGGGGGTGAGGGATTTTGTTTAACACTCATGGTTGTTGACTGCAAACGGCGCTAAATCGGATTGACTTCAGCATAGCGTTAAATGGGACTGGCTCTAGGGTGGGAAATCCGATCCGGTTCTGGTCTAGAAACTGGGTTTTGGGGATTTTGGCGATCGCCATAGCAAGATCTAGTAAAATTAGGAAATCCTAAAAATCTCTCTGGGGTCGTCTAGACCACATCGTTTTTCATCCCTAAAATGTTAAGCTTTGTACCTCATCAACTCGAAAATCACTAGATTGCATTAATCTCACTTCAGTCTTAATTTTATGCTAACCAAAACTTTACCTTTCATCGCTGCATTTTTAGCTGCCTCAGTCATGGCAGTAATCACGTTGAAATTCGATCGAGCAGAAGCAAATCGGTTTTTTCCTGAAGAAAAAACCGAAACACTAAATCAACTGATTGCCATTAGATCTCGTTTAGAAGGGATAATTAATCTGCGTTTATCCCTAGTAGAAGGTTTAGTGGCTTACACCACAACAAATCCTCAGTTAACTCAAGCTGACTTTGAGAAATTTGCCCAAGTGCTAGTAACTAAACATCAGGGGATTCGTTCTGTAAGTTTAGTAAAAGGAACAGTGATTAGTTTTGTGTATCCTTTCCGTGGAAATGAAAAGATAATAGGCACAGACTTAATTAAGTATCCCGATCAAAAAGCAATAATTGAAAAAACCATAACATCTCATCGCCCTTTGATCGCCGGCCCTGTTCCCTTAGTGGAAGGTGGAGTCGCTTTTATTAGTCGCGCTCCTATCTTTATCGATACCGAAGATCTATATAAATCAAGAAAATATTGGGGTACTGCCAGTGTTATAATTGATCGAGATACTTTGATGAAAGAAGCGCAATTATTAGACGAATCAATTGATTTTAAATTAGCGATCCGAGGAAAAGATGGCTTAGGCGATCAAGGTGAGATATTTTGGGGTGATCCGGCTGTTTTTCAAGCCCAACCAGTAACAGCCAGTGTTGCCTTACCAACAGGTTCTTGGCAAATAGCTGCCATTCCTCTCAACAGTTGGTCAATTGATTACCCTACAGCGTTATGGATTCGATCTGCTAGTACAATTCTCACGTTATTAACTGCTATATTGGTTTTTATTTTAGTCCGAGAACCACTACATCTTAAACAAGAAATAGCGGAGCGGATTAAAATAGAATTAGCCCTGCGAGAACTGCAAAATAATTTACAAGAAGCTAAAGAAGCAGCGGATGCTGCCAACCAAGCCAAAAGCGAATTTCTCGCTAATATGAGCCACGAATTACGCACACCATTAAACGGCATTCTTGGTTATGCTCAAATTATGCACCGCGCTAAAGATCTGAATCAACATCGCCAGGGTGTCGGGATTATTGAACAAGCTGGTTCCCATTTATTAACCCTAATTAATGATATTTTGGATTTGGCAAAAATCGAAGCAAGAAAAATGGAAATCATCCCCAAGGATTTCCATTTTCTCTCCTTTTTGGTGGGAGTAGCAGAAATTGCGAGGGTGCGGGGAGAAGCTAAGGGAGTTACGGTCAATTTCTTACCGGATGAGCATTTACCCACAGGCGTAAAAGCAGATGAGAAACGGCTGCGGCAGGTGTTACTCAATTTATTAGGAAATGCGATTAAGTTTACGGATGAAGGACAAGTGATTTTCCAAGTACAAGTCTTGGCGAGCAACGCGGAAACTCAGAGTGCCAAAATCCGGTTTACTATTCAAGATACGGGAGTGGGAATGACTCCCGAACAACTGGAAAAGATCTTTCTGCCGTTTGAGCAAGTTGGCTCTCAATCTAAGCAATCAGAAGGAACAGGTTTAGGACTCACTATTTGCAGTCAAATTGTTGGGATGATGGGGAGCGAAATCCAGGTAAAAAGTACTTTGGGAATGGGTAGCACGTTCTGGTTTGAAGTGGATCTTCCCCTTTCTGAGTCGTGGGTAAGCAGTGCTGCTTTATCGGAAAAAGGGAAGATTATTGGTTATAGTGGAGAGCGAAAAAAAGTATTAGTGGTTGATGATAGAGCGGTGAATAGAACGGTGATTTCTGAGGTTTTAAAGCCGTTGGAGTTTGTGATGGCAGAAGCGGAAAATGGTGAGGAAGGATTAGAAAAGCTGGTAGAATTTCAGCCAGATTTGGTGATTACAGATATTGTGATGCCAAGGATGGATGGGTATGAATTGGCGCGAAGGGTGCGGGAGGATTATTCGGAAAGTTTGCCAATTTTAGCGGCGAGTGCGAGTGTATCGTTGGCGGATCAAAGTTTGGCGATCGCCGCTGGCTGTAATGAGTTTCTGGATAAACCGTTAGACATGGAAAAGTTGTTCATTGCTTTGAAAAAATATCTGAATTTAGAATGGATTTATGAGGAAAGCGAAGAGGAAGAAAAATCCGAAGAATTAGAAATAATTTGGCCCAGTGCAGCGGAGTTAGAATCCTTATATCAAGCGGTGAAAATGGGAGATATTGAGAGAGTGGAAGAGGAAGCACAGAGATTAAAAGAGCGGGAACCGCAATATGAGGCGTTTTGCAATCGCCTCCTAGCTTTAGCTGCTGAATTTGACGATCGCGGTATGATGGCATTACTCACCGATGGCGATCGCATTTCAGCAACAGAAAAATAAGATAAAAAAGGGGCTACCAAGCAAGCCACTTAGAGCCACCACTACTCTATGGTTACCCGAACTGAACCCAACCTGGGTTAGATGAGTATGGGAAACTTTAATAGCCCATTTCTTTAAGATAAACGGTGCGAGCACCGACAGCAGTATGGGAAAAATCAGAGAAAACCCCATCCACGCCAGCCCGGAAATAGTCCAGGTATTCAGCCATCGGATCGCCCTTGTAGTAACCTGCTAAGTATTTCTGTTCGTTGCGAAAGGTGAAGACATGGACAAAGAGACCAGCAGCATGGGCATCAGCAATCAGCGTGGTTGGAGTGACAGAGTTTACATCAGCGAGAGAGCCGGTGTAGGGTGTGCCATCGGGGTTAGTTGCCTGAAACGGAGACACTTTCAGTTGCATCACTTGGGGTTTCCAAGGGCCAATCCCATCGGCATACGTCTTGATCTCGGCTAAACCTTGGGGGGTGAGCATCTCACCAAAGTAACGACCATCACCATTAATCGTCCAACTATACGGGCGACCACTGACAAAGTGATCGGAATTGTTAGTCTGGTAGATCATTTCACCGGTTTTGTAGTTGACACCATTCCCATCGATCAATTGCACCAATCGGGTATTTAGCCCAATAGAGCGCATATATTTCAAACTGGCGGGGTCAAAACTCTGGACGAGAATGGGTGCAGACTTGCTGTTCAGGTTGTTATCTTTGATTAGTTTAACGATCGCCTCTTCAAACGGATGACTTCCTTGACAGCCGTTAGCGATCGCCTGAGCATTGTTCCAGTAAGGGTTCTTCGCTTCAGGATACACTGTGATCGTCTGGCCAGTAGCAGCACTCTTGGCTTTAGCGATATCAATGATCTCTTGCATCGTCAAGATGGGGAGCTTACCATTAAGAACAGTGGGGCGCTGATCGCGAGCATCATAGGTTGTGCCACCCAACCACTGCTTGAGTTCAGCTACCGTAAAATCACTGATTGACCAGTCTCCCGTGTGGTCTTCCCCATCTACCACGAGAGATTTGAGGACAGATTTGGGGTCTTGGGGATCAGTACGATCGCTTAGATAGGTTGCCGGCCCGCCAAATTTTTCCACCGAATACTTCACCGGGATCATCACACCAGGGACAGTGCGTTTGCGAGATGCCACCTCTGGGTTAGTTTTTGCGACTGTCACAATATTCGTGTTATCACTGAGCCAGGGATTATGACGAGCGACTAAGACACAATCTTTGGTTAAGTGTAAGTCCGCTTCCAAGGAATCTGCACCTACATCAGCGGCACTTTCATAGGCGAGGCGAGTTTGTTCAGGATATAAACCCGATAGTCCTCGGTGAGCAATCACCAAGGGTTTAGTACCATCAAGCGTCTTGAGTAGCATTGCACCACCTCCATTACTCGCGCCAGTAGCCAGGGTTAGTAACCCACTCAGTAATCCCATCACCCAGCGGGAAGTCCTTCGGGTCTTTAAACTCTTCATCCAATTCACCTTAAATGAGATGAAACGTCAGCATTTTATCACTAGAATGACTTTCCTAGAACAATAGAAAAGTGGGTTAATGTTTTAATCGTTTCTTGGGTACAATTGTTATGATAAAATTAAGAAACCCTAAAAATTACTCTGAGGTAATCTAGACAACATTGTTTTTGAGCCATTCATATTTTACTATTTTGATAGTAGTCAATAAAATAGGATTAACTCACCATTGCTCCAACAGTGTCGCACTACTTGAGTCACGACAATATGGCAGTGTTTAAGGAGCAAAAATCATGAAATTATATTTACGTTCCATCTTTATTTTTACCTTTGTATTGAATTTTTTTTCTGAAGCAGAGGTATTTTGCGATCGCCTCCTAGCTTTAGCTGCTGAATTTGACGATCGCGGTATGATGACATTACTCACCGATGGCGATCGTTGAATTCCCCAATCAAAATTAGCAACAATCCCCAGCCCTATCTACTGCTGTTTTGAACAGATTTAAGATGGTGAGTCAAACACAATTTCTTCTCTCGTAATGCCACGATCATAATGCTCCATTACTACACAATTAATCAGGCAAATATCCCTAAGCTAAACACTGGTTTTTGGGATTTAGGCGATCGCGCACTTCTTTCGATGATTCTAACCATTACTCCTCGTCTTCATCTTCATCCTCATAGTCGTCTTCCTCCTCATACTCATCATCATCTTCTTCATCATATTCATCCTCCTCATACTCATCATCATCTTCTTCATCATATTCATCCTCATCCTCCTCCTCTTCTTCATCATATTCATCCTCATCCTCCTCCTCTTCTTTATCATATTCATACTCATCATCATCCTCATATTCATCCTCGTCATCATATAGCTCTTCATCGTCTTCTTCCCAAACATTGGCGCTAAAATCAAGGTCACTTACCGCCCGAATTGTCCAACAATCCCAACATAAATCGGGGTTTGTCATGTAGCTATAGGGGATATAGCAATACCCGCGATCGCCCCATTTTTCACCCCAAGAATTTCTGACAAAAAATACCTTATATTGATCCGAATAACCTACACACAACATAGCATGATTTCCATGAGTCTTGCGACCATCCTCACCCTTGAGATCGGGATAGGGAACCACTCCTTTATGACGTGCTTTATCAAAAGATTGGAACAACTTTAATCCAAAAACAAAAGGAAAACCTTCTGCCAAACAATGTTTCATTGCATAAAGATCAATGTCAATATTTTCAGCATCAGTAATTGTGAAATTCGAGGCTTCTTCATAAGCCTCATCATGGGGAGGTTCATTCACCAAATCGGGATCGTAAGGCCAAGTATCTTCTGTACAAGCACCTATATCCTTTAAAACTTGAATACTTCCATAAATAGAACTCCCTGTATCTTGAATTTTTTTTCCAGATTCTAGGCGAGCATTATAATAGATAAATAACCGACTAATATCCCCTGAGTAACCTAAAGCCCGATTAGCCAGATATTCATAAGCACCTGCCATAGCATTAGCAGTACAACTATTCACCGCTGATTGATCTTCAACGGGAGTTAAATATTCACGCAAATCCACTCGGTGAGGTAATTGTGAGGATTGAAAACGATTGGTCTGATATTTTTTAGCCCCCACAATTTTACCGGCAGGTTTACATCCATTTAACTGAATTTTTTTGCCAGTTTTGCGATTAATTAAAAAAGCTTTTTTTGACATTTGTACTCTAGTTTTTTAGACAAGATATTGGTTGACTGTAATTTTATCATATCCCTAGTTCCAGAGGAAGCCACTCTAAAATCTTTGTGTTCTTTGTGTCTTTGTGGTAGAATAGAAAAGCCTTACTTGCACCCAATCATCATGAAACCATTAGAAGGAAAAATTGCCTTAGTCACGGGGGCATCCCGTGGATTAGGGAAAGGTATTGCGGTTGGCTTAGGAGAAGCAGGTGCAACAATTTATATCACAGGAAGAACCCTATCTGCTGCTCCTGGAGAAGCCACAGGAAGCCTAGAAGAAACGCAAAAAGCAGTAGCAGACGCGGGAGGAGTAGCGATTCCAATACCAGTAGATCATCGTGATGATGAGCAAATCGGTCAATTATTCGATCGCCTACAAACAGAACAAAATGGACAGCTAGATCTACTAGTAAACAATGCCTATGGGGCTGTATCTACCATTAAAGCTAACTATGGTAAAGGGTTTTGGGAATGTGAGCCAAGTTACTGGGATGAAGTTAACCACGTAGGATTACGCAGCCATTATGTAACTAGTCTTTATGCTGCACGGATGATGATTCCTAGGAAACAGGGGCTGATTTGCACCCTCTCTTCTTGGGGAGGATTGTTTCCGGTGTTTGGTATTCCTTATGGTGTAGGTAAAGCAGCGTGCGATCGCCTAGCGGTAGAATTAGCTCTAGAACTTAAACCCCATCACATTACCTCCTTATCCATTTGGCCAGGAATTGTCGGTACAGAACAATTTTTGCAATTTGCCCAGAGAGAAAATACCAACTCTGAATCAGCCCATCTTTTTACTGATCAATATAATTGGGAAACGCCCCTACTCACTGGGCGAGTAATTGCCCGTCTCGCCGCCGATCCTCACCTCATTCAGCGCACAGGTAAAGTCCACATTGTTGCCGAACAAGCACTACGCTATGGTATCACTGACCGAGAGGGAAATCAACCCTCTTCTTTACGTTCTCTACGGTTTATTTTACCCATGCTTTTTCCTCCCTTAAGACCCTATGCCGGTTGGGTTCCTAACTTTCATATTCCCTGGTTTGGCTTAACCACTTTTGTCTTAAAATCTCCTCAAATTTAGCTTACCAAATTCTCAGCATTTTCAAGGAAGATTAATCTTTAATGACTGTATCGGCTCTGTCTATTACAGATGGAGGGATGGTGACTCCCATTAACTCAGCAGATTTGGGGTTGACGTAGAGTTGGAGGGTTTGCACGGATTCAACAGGAATATCTCCTGGTTTTTCTCCTTTTAAGATGCGGGCGACTTGTTTTCCGGTTTGTCTTCCTACGGTATAGTAGTCGAAGCCTAGGCTGGCGATCGCTCCTCGTTCTACAGAAGCGGTATCTCCTGAATAAATAGGTACTTTATTGTCTATACCTACTTTAATTAAGGCTTCTAATGCCGAAACTACGGTATTATCTGTCGGGACATAAATCCCATCAACTTTTCCCACTAAACTTTGAGCCGATGTGGCTACGGTGCTGGAGTTAGACACCGTTGCTTCTAGAATGGCTATGCCTCGGTTTTCGGCTTTTTCTTTGAGCAGATTCACCAAAGAGGTGGCGTTGGCTTCTCCAGGATTATACACTACGCCCAGAGTGTTTGTTTCTGGGCTAATTTCTGTGATTAATTCTAAATGCTGATCCACGGGAGAAAGGTCTGTGACTCCTGTAACTGAGCCACCCGGTTTTTCTAAATTGGGGACTAATTTGGCTCCTATGGGATCGGTAACGGCACTAAATACGAGGGGAATTTCAGTGGTTGCTGATAGTATGGCTTGAGCTGAAGGAGTGGCGATCGCCACAATCACATCCGGTTTTTCTGCTACAAAATTGGTAGCAATTTGGGCCGCTGTTGCCGGAGAGCCTTGAGCCGTTTCCCATTTCCACTTTAGGGTTTCTCCAACTTTATATCCTGCCTCATTTAATTCATCTTGTATGCCATCTCTGGTTGCATCTAGGGCGGGATGCTCCACAATTTGAGTAACGGCAACAAAGGGCACAGTCGCAGCAGGACTGGGACTAGGCGACTCTCGTGGAGTTTGGGGAGTGGGGACAGTACAGCCCCATTGCAGAGCCACTGATAGGGTGGCACTGACTAGGGTGGAGAGGGAAGATCGCCGCCAAGTCATAACTTGAATAACTCAACTAAAAGCCTATCTATATCATACATCAGGGATGATAAAAGTCAATCTTTTTCTGGATAATTAGTTTAAGGTATCTGCTAATTCAGGGGCAGGATTGGGCGTTGGATCGGGTACTTTAATTTCTTTACCAATCAAGCTTAAATAATTGGTACCAAAGTGCTGAATTTCCAAGAAATTAGCATTTTGAGGGGCAGGTTTATAGACTCGAAAGGTTTTCATAATTCCTAAAGTTGCAGCACTTTCCAGGGGGCCAATAAAGCTGGTATCTTGATCGAGGAAATAAGGTTGGTTACTCCAGTAATCCATTTGGGCAGCATTGAGAAAGTAGCAACCGGAATGGGGATTGAGGGGACGGTGTAAAACCACGGGACATTCCATGACTTTTCCGGTTAATTGCGGATGTTCTTGAATATTTTGAAAGCGTTGGGTAGCTTGGGGTCTAATGTCTCCGTCGATATAGGCTTTACGAAAAAGTCCCTCTGGGGAAATTTCATAGCGGTTGGGTTGGAGTAAATTGCGATCACCCGTGATCCGATTAAACCAAACTAGCTTCAGAAAAAACCACGGATCGGATAAAATGAGATCATCTTCCAGAAAGCAATAATAATCATAGCTCCCTAAATTATCCCGCAGCATGGCCTGACATTGAAACCCCAAGAGCATAGGTTCACATTGGGTGGGAGCATGATGATAAAAATGGGGAGGAAGAGGGAGTTGATCGAGCAGATGCAATCCCCTGGTGGTACAAACAATAATATCAATGGTATTCAAAAAGGGCTGATTGGCTGCCACTGTAAGGCGTTGGCGAATATCGAGCATACATTGCGAGGCACTATAGATCTGATGAATCGACGCAATGGCTGAAGTCAGAGCTTGTAAACGCGGTTGCGGATTGGCTCTTTCAGAACCGTATCTTCCCGATCCTTGGGGATTATAAAAGTGAGCGATCGCAAACAAAAGACGCATAGCTTCCCCTTAAAATAACTTACGGTACTCTGCCTAGAATATCGATCATCGCTTGTATAAGGAAATAACCCATGGTGGCTAAACGAATTTTACCCTGTCTCGATGTTAAAGCAGGACGGGTGGTGAAAGGCATTAACTTTGTCAATCTTCAGGATGCGGGAGACCCCGTGGCCCTCGCTTCTGTGTATAATGACGCGGGGGCTGATGAGCTAGTGTTTCTCGATATTACTGCCACCCATGAAGACCGGGATATTATCTTGGATGTAGTCTATCGCACTGCCGAGCAAGTTTTTATTCCCCTCACGGTCGGCGGAGGCATTCAATCCTTAGAAATGATTAAAAATTTGTTAAGGGCTGGTGCCGATAAGGTCAGCATTAACTCCGCCGCAGTACGAGATCCCGATTTAGTCAATCGCAGTAGCGATCGCTTTGGTGCTCAGTGTATCGTTGTCGCGATTGATGCTAAAAAACGGTCAGATCCCCAGAATCCCGGCTGGGATGTTTATGTCCGCGGTGGACGAGAGAATACGGGTTTAGATGCGATCGCCTGGGCACAAGAAGTGGCCAAGCGCGGCGCAGGGGAACTCCTCGTCACGAGCATGGATGCAGATGGCACTCAAGGGGGATACGATCTCGATCTCACCCGTACCATTGCCACATCCGTACAAATTCCTGTCATTGCCTCTGGCGGTGCGGGTACCTGTGAGCATATCCATAAAGCCCTCACCACCGGCAAAGCCGAAGCGGCGCTTTTAGCCTCCTTGCTCCACTATGGTCAGCTCTCCATCACCGAAATCAAAGATTACTTGACCCTCCAGGGACTCAAAGTCAGACATCCGACGCGGTAATCTATATCACCTGTTCTCAACGCAGCAGAAAATTCCACAGGAATTTAACAATTTCAGCAGACAGTCCTGCCAGAACTTGTTACAATACAAAATATTGTTACATTTCTTAAACGAGCAATGATCATTATTCTCATAATTGTCATTGCCTTGGTAGCCTGGTCTCTGCATCTGATGGAAACCGCCATTCACCAGCGGGAATTCTCTCTGATGTTAGCTGGGGTTCTAGTGGCAGGCGCAGCCGCAGCGATGGTAGCGGTTTACTTTCTGATGGGCCATTATGTGGGCTATCTGATCGAGACGGCTCGGCTTGACGATGGAGGGATTCAAGAACCCCGTGAATCTCTCAGTTGGCTCATGGAGCGAGATGCAACCGAGCAGATTTGGGTAGAAGTTAAGGAAATGCCTCAACGGGCAGGGGGCGATCACCTTGAAGCAATCAGCAGTTGGTGAAGGACAAAAAACCCATTATGATGAGGGGAGGGCAAAACTCCTGATTGCCGAGATGTATCCGAATATCCAGAAAAAATGAGTATGAGCCGACGGAAAAAACCCAAAATGCTGGTGGTAGACGACGAACCCGATAACTTGGATTTGCTCTACCGAACCTTTCGGCGCGAATTTCAGGTATTTAAAGCAGAAAGTGGCGCAGAAGCCCTGAGCGTTCTCGCCACAGAAGGGGAAGTGGCCGTAATTATCTCTGATCAACGGATGCCCCAAATGAAAGGAACCGAATTCCTCAGTCAGACGGTAGAGCAATATCCCAATACCATGCGGATTATTCTCACGGGGTTTACGGATGTGGAGGATCTCGTCGAGGCCATTAATTCTGGACAGGTTTACAAATATATTACCAAACCTTGGGACCCAACGGAATTAAAAGGAGTGGTAGATCGGGCGACTCAAACCTACGAACTGCTCAAAGAGCGCACGGAGCAATTAGATCGCTGTGAAGCTCAAACCCTATTCCTGTCAACGTTGGTGAAGCTGACAGAACAGCCCCAGGCGTTGGTTCAAGTCCTAGAGGCGATCGCCAAACTATTTGCCCAAGCCTATAACACCGAAGGCTGTGTGGTTCAGCAAGTCCAAGAGGGAGTATTAACCCCTGCGGTGGGGTGTTATCACACCAGTAATGAGCACATCGAATTAACCGCCGATCCCTTAGCCCAAAAAGCGATCGCCGAAACCACCCTACAATATGCAGAATTTCCAGAGGCCCCAGTCAAAGCCCATCTCCTGCTCCCCATTCGCTATCAAAATCAAACCCTCGCCCTGTTGTCCCTCCAATGGACAGAAGCCGCCGATCCTCTCACGGAAGAAGAACAAGTTTCAATTCACACCTCTGCTCAAGTCGTCGGCTTATTAATTGCGGCCTTAAGTTTTGGCCCCCATTCCCCCTAACACGGAGGGCAACCCATGCAGACTCCCTCCGTTGAGGAGATCTTTAATCGTATTTCCCCCGTTTATGACCAGTTTAATGACTGGCTCAGTTGGGGACAACATCGCATTTGGAAACAGATGACCGTAGAATGGAGCTACGCCAAACCCGGCTCTGTAGTCGTTGATTTGTGTTGCGGTAGTGGCGATCTAACGCGACTTTTAGCCCGTCAAGTGGGTAAGACAGGCAAAGTCTATGGGGTAGACTTTTGCGATCAGCTCTTGGCGATCGCCCAACAACGCTACAGTTGGACACCCATCCACTGGCTCAAAGCCAACATCCTCCACCTCCCCTTCCCCGATGCCACCTTCGATGCCGCCACCCTGGGATACGGACTCCGCAACGTCTCCAGCATCCCCCGCTGTCTCCAAGAACTCCACCGTATCCTCAAGCCAGGAGCAACCGCCGCCATCCTAGACTTCCACCATCCCACCCATCCCTGGATGCAACACTTCCAACAATGGTATCTTGACCAAATCGTCGTTCCCTACGCCCACCGTCAGGGACTCACCGATGAATACGCCTACATTCTTCCCAGTCTAGCCCGTTTCCCCGCTGGACCAGAACAAGTCTCTCTCGCCCATCAAGCCGGATTTTCCCCCGCCGTTCATTACCCCATTGCTGGAGGTATGATGGGAGTATTGGTCGCTACCAAATCCCTTGATTCTTAAATACCTCCTTGGCTGTCTCCGATCTGTGGATTTATTTAACTCCCCCCATTGTGGGCGGCATTATTGGCTATTTCACCAATGATTTAGCCATTAAAATGCTCTTTCGTCCCTATCGAGCCATCTATCTGGGCAAACGGCAATTACCTTTTACCCCCGGCTTAATTCCCAGTAATCAAGGCAGATTAGCCCAACGGGTGGCTGATACCATTATGGGGTCTTTACTGACTCCCCAAGAACTCCAAAATTTAGCCCGTCGTCTTCTGCAAACTGAACGCACTCAAGCTGCTATTCTCTGGTTACTGCGATTGGCTTTCCAGCAACTTCAGATCGATCAACAACAGAAAACAATTAAAATTTTAGCGGGAATCCTGAAGGATTTACTAGGTCAATCTTTGCCTCGGTTAATCCGTGTGTTGGCGCGGCGCGAGGATTTTCTCGAAGACCAAATTAATCATATTTTTGACCGAGTTTTACTCGACTTTAAACTGACGGAAGAACAGGCGCGATCGCTCTCCGAATGGATCTTTCACGTAGTCTTACCTCCCCATACCATTCGCCAAGCACTGATTGATTTTCTCACGGACTACAATATTCAAGTGATTGATGAAGGATTTCGAGAAAAAACCAGCGGCACTTATTGGGTAGTGGCTAACCTTTTAGGTCTCAAAAATTCTCTCCATCGTCTGCGTGCTTACTGTTTAGATGAACGAGAAGAAGCCAATCAAAAAATTAAAGAATTAATGGATTCATTAGTCGTTAAACAAAAAACTAGGCAGTGGCTGCAAAGCTTATCCCTCCAAAATCTCCCCGTTCTTACTGTCCGTCAACTTCGCAAAAATATTCGCGAAAGTGTCCGCATCTATCTCCAAGAAAAAGGAGCTGATCTGATCGCAGGATTAAGCGAATCTATTGATTGGCAAAATATTGCGGAACTGATTCTCACGCGATTGCAAAACTCTACTATTATGCAATCTTCCTTAGAAATTGTCAGTCAAGAATTGGCCTTGGTTTTAGACCGTTACTTAGAAAAAGACTTAGAATTGATTGTTTTGCAAGTGATTCCCATTCTCAATATCGATCAGGTAATCATCGATCGCGTCAATGCTACCTCTCCGGCTCATTTAGAAATGGCGATCAATGGAATTGTCAAAGATGAACTACAAGCCATTGTGAACCTGGGCGGGATTTTAGGGGTAATCGTTGGATGTTTGCAAGGGGTCGTGTTATGGTTACGATAAGTTATCTGTTTGGTGAAAAAGAAAAGAGCCTTTTTTTGGTAAACTACGGTCAACATCCTATTAGGTAAAGGAATTGGGTGATGCAAGTTCAAGCGAAAGCGGCTCAGTCGGTGAAAGCACCTCTAGAATCTTATCAATTTGAGGTGAATTCTCCTGAAGGCTACGATTGTCTGATTAAAGTGCAATCCTGCGGTATTTGTCATTCCGATCTCCATATTATTGATAATGATTGGGGGGTATCTCAGTATCCTGTAGTAGCGGGTCATGAAGTGATTGGAGAGGTGATAGAACTGGGATCAGCAGTAACTCACCTGAAAATTGGCGATCGCGTCGGTATCGGTTGGCAAAAAAGCGCCTGTCTCCACTGTCGGCAATGTCTCAAAGGAAACGAAAATCTCTGTAAAGATAACAAGGCACTGATTATACCTGGGCCGGGAGGTTTTGCCAGTCATCTGCTCACAGACTCTCGGTTTGTCTTTCCGATTCCCCCAGAAATTAGTCCGATCCATGCAGGGCCTTTGCTCTGTGGTGGAATTACGGTATACTCAGCCCTACGGTATGCGGGAATGGGTTCAGGGCAAGATATTGGTATTATTGGCATTGGTGGTTTGGGTCACATGGCGGTGCAATTTGCCCATCGTCTAGGCAATCGGGTGACGGTGTTTACCACCTCTGAGGATAAAGCGGAATTTGCCCAGGAGCAAGGAGCAGATCGGGCGATTGTTGTGCGTCGTGGTGAAAGCCCCCCTGCCTGCGATCGCCCCCTGCAAATTCTCCTTAGTACCGTTCCCGCTAAACTGGATTGGGCGGCTTATCTGCAACATCTCGATGCAGATGGCACTCTCTCCTTTGTAGGAGTAAGTGATGCACCCTTGACACTTCCCGTTTTCCCTCTAATTGTGCAACGTCTCCGGGTGATGGGATCGCCAATTGGGGGACGAGCAATGATGAACGAAATGCTCGATGTAGCAGCCCACTATCACATTCAGCCGATTATTGAAACGTTCTCTCTAGAAGAAATTAATGTGGCTTTAGAGCGCGTGCGTTCTAATCAAGTGCGGTATCGAGCCGTTTTGGTGATGGAGTAGGGGTGGGTTAAGGGCTGGTAAACCCCCCTTGAGAGGTTGTGGGCACACTCATCGGTGTGCCTCTACTGTCAACTCTCCTGCCCATCTTGCCCAGTAGAAGAAGCGTTGTACAGAGCATCTAGTTTTTCGCGAGCATCTTCTACGGTAATCGATCGCATTACCAGGAGAGGTTCGCGAATTAACATTCCCTCTTCATCTAAAAATTCGGGATGGGGGACTTGATGGCGCGAAAGGCGATACTCCGCACCAGTCCCTTCGCGATCGCCACTAGGCACAGGCGTATTCAGTTTGGGGGGATAGTTGCGAGTGGTTTCTGAGCCAATCAGAATGAGATTACGAATTAAATTACCCACAGCGATAAACGCAAGGGTAGTAAAAGCCAGGATGTAAACTAGGTGCAGCATGAGGTTTGAATCTCCCAATTGAGTATCAATAAAAAGGGATTAAAGCAAGGGGGATGTTTTGCCCTTAAGACGGGTTTGATTCCGATTGAGATTGGCGCAGTCGTATAGTCACTTGCCAACATTCGGTGACTAGGTGATGCCAGGGCAGTAATATCCTGGTATCAACTCCTACTTGGTTTTGAGTGGCTTCAAACAGGGTGCGAGCAGCTTGGACTTCTTTTTGGGCTACTTTCACCCGTTCTAGTAACTCAGTTTGCTCCTGAGAAGTGAGAAAGGGAATCTTCTCAGTTTCGAGCAGGATTTGCGATCGCCCAAACCAATCCTCAAAATCCTCTAATAGCGGCTGAAGTACCGTTTTTAATAGCTCTGGGTTGGGTGAGGGCGAATTCAGCATGAATCTAGGGATAGATAACACTCTCTATCATAAGCTTAACGCAAGTTACGTTTCTTTACATTTGTAAATTTAAGCTTTACTTAAGATTTCCCCCTCATCCCCCTACCTCCTTCTCCCGCAGGAGAAGGGAGTAAGGGGATGAGGATAACCATGGAGAGGTGTAGCATAATAACCTTGATATAAGCTCTCGTGCTGTTTCCCTACCAACCTGACGACGCAAAATATAAAAAATATTGGCGTTGCATAATAGAGCATGAAGCAAGGGTGTAAAGCAATGCAATGTCCTCGGTGTGGCTCTACTCATCTCCGTAAGAATGGGATAAAGCAGAGTAAACAAAATTATATTTGTGCGGCTTGTCAGCGGCAATTCATTGATGCTTATGATCCGCCCAGAACGTACTCCGATCAGATGAAGCAAGAATACCTCAAACTGTATTTGACCACAGTGCCGCCACGTTTGCACCCCTCTGGCAGCAGGTCTGCCGCATCGGTGGCAGATTGAGGTATTATGGAAGTTTCTTAAAATGCACTTGAAACTCGACAAGCTGATTACAAAAAACCGGAACGGTGTTACCATGCAGTCTGATGCACTACCCTCTTTCTTAACTCCCCTGAATAATTACGCTAATTTAGATCATAATACTATGAGAAGTATCCATAAAAAACAAATAAATGTGCCAGGTATCATTGGTGGTATGGGTCCTTTCTCGCATCTCAGATTTGAGCAGCTTTTACTGGATAAAAGTCGAAAAATGGGCGCAATAATTGATTCAATGTATCCAGTTTATATATTGGTCAGTGCAACAGATATACCAGATAGAAGCGAAGCCCTAGCTAAGGCAGATCAGAGGATAGTTGGTTATCTGGTTAATTACGGAAAAATCCTAAGAAATGCTGGTGCCGACTTTTTAGTTGTAACTTGCAATACAGCTCATGTTTTCTATGAAGAGGTATTCCCACAACTTGATATGCCGTGAGTCAATATGATTGATGAGGTCGTGCAAAATGTTTTATTAAGCCCTCTACCTAGTTGTATCGGTTTAGTATGTACAGATGGTTCCATAAAATGTGACTTGTATTTATCAAAACTATCCAATATTTCCCAAAAAATCATACAGCCAGAGTTAAATTCAGAGATTCAAAAGCGGATTATGAATACAATTTATAATCCTGAATGGGGTGTTAAGTCGAATGGGTTTCACATATCACAACAAGCCAAAAAAGAATGTGAGCTTATTATCCAGTGGTTAGTAGATAGAGAAGTTGAATTAGTAATCGCAGGGTGTACAGAAATATCTATTCTCTTTTCTGCTATTGAGACCTTACCTATTAAATGGGTAGATCCTATTGAGGTTCTGGCAGAAAAGACTTTGAGGCTAGCTTTTGAATTAAGTGAAATATCTTATTTAGATAAAATTAATTAATCTTGTTCTCCTAATGATTATTCTCATATATCCAAGTACCATTTAACATGATGAATTCAAATTTTCTCTGGATTGGTATTGTTATTGGCTTCTGTATTGCATTCCCTTTCGGTGGCAATACAATTCTATGTCTGCAAAACACTTTTGCTCGTGGAGTTAAGCATGGCATTCTTACTGGAATTGGAGCGGCCACTGCTCATGCAGTATATAGTGCTCTAGGAATCTCAGGCTTAATTGAAGTTGAGGCTATTCTGCCAAGTTATACCGAGATATTAGAAGTTATTGGTGGTTTCTTTTTATTATACTTTGGATGCCGCAGTATCCTCAAGACATATAAAGAGATTACTTTTGTAAATGATGATGTTAACTTATCTGATTTGAATGGAAGAGGAAAGTTATTTACAACATACGTAGAGTCTACAGCTTTTGCACTTACTAACCCTAAAAGTATTATTTTGTCTGTAATAATGGTTTCTGGATCTGGGATCCTAAAGGCTAAAACCTTATCAGAAGTTCTATTTTTATCAAGTGTATTAGGTATTTTTTTGGGTTCAACTCTTTGGTGGCTAGCCTTGGTGCTACTTCTTTCAGTTGCTAAGAGCAAACTCAGTTATATTCACTTAATAAAATTAGATCGGATTTTTTCATTGTTAGTAATTATTTGTGGATTATTCTTTGTTTTTATTGGTTTAAGAGGTGTTTGGCTCTCTCAACATATTATGGACTTCCTGCCTGTTAGAATGCGTAACTCATTCTAAGATTTATCTTTAGACCTTAAGTTTGCAGCGATAGCTGCCTAACCTTTCGCTGCACTCGGACTGCTTGGTAGAGAATTAGTGCGATCGCCGATATTGTAGAGTGCGTTCGCCTAGAATTAGTTAAAGGTAATACTTGGGGCGAAATATCGAAAAATTCACCCGATTTCTATACGTGGAAAGGACAACTCAAATTAAGCGCCCCTACAGATATCACGAGAATAATTTTATTTGAGACTTTATTCAGTGCGATCAGCTTAGACTTAGACGCTGGGGGAATTTCTGTCGTCCTGTCCCATCTCACATACTCCATCTACCCTTTACACTTCCTCTGAAGTGAAACTAATGGAAACGGTCCACATGACGAATTTCCCATCACCGATGGGTTTCAGCTTTACACTTCCTCCTTCTCCCGTTTCCGATTACCCTAAAGCAGGCGATCGGGATCTTCACCCAATTCTCGCAGCCGTTTCGCCAAGCGTTCTGCCCGTTGTTGTTCCAGTTCCTTCTGTTGTCGTTCCAGTTCTGCACGCTCATCCGCCGTCAGGTAGCGATCGCCCTGCTCATCAAACCACCCCAACTGCTCCTGGAACTCATTATCACTCATCACCTGAACACGCCCAATCCCCAGCCCCACCTCTGGCATCCAATACGGATCTCCCTGCTGCAACCGGTACTCACCCTCAACCAGCTTGTATACCTCAAACGCCTGATGCTTTTTCGGGCGCTTCTGCCCCCATAGTTCCGGGTGGTTGTACACCAGGTAGTACAGCACCCCCAACCGGGCATAGATTTCCATCTTCTCGCCATACTCGCCTCTGAGCGTTTGGGAGACCACGCCAAAGTACCAGTCCATCCGCTCTGCCCAAATGGTTTTGAGCAGGAATAGCAGCACATTGGGTAAGAGATTTTGGTCTTCGTTATCCACAGGTATATCCTCAGAACAGGGCAGTTCGTCGGTTGAGGGCAGGTGTTGGAGTTTGATCGGCAGCATGGGTGATACTCCACTGAGTGGTTTCATTTATAGACAGCAGTGCCAAGGGCTGAGATGATCGATTTTGACCAATCAGCGATCGCCTTGGGCTAGAATTTTAGCAATCGCAGAACGTGCCAGAGTATACTGAGGAGAGAAGATATCGCCACTCCACAAGAGAATATTCGTATCACAGTCCATAGTCCCCTATCTACTCATCCATGTTTGCACTTACCAAAACCAGTTCTCGCCAACGAGAAATTCTTGAAGTTGTCTTTCGCAACGGTTGGGACTATATTGAAGGTCTGCTCAAAGGCAGCCAACCCGGTGAACCCAAACTACCCTCTCCCACCGTCCTCCGCAATATCCTCGTTGATTTAGGCCCGGTTTTCGTCAAATTAGGACAACTCCTCAGCACCCGCCCAGATTTACTGCCTGGTCGTTATATTATCGCCCTTTCTTCCTTACAAGCTAATGTTCCTGCTGTTCCTTGGCCAGAAATTGAATCCCAACTCAGACAACAATTAGAAAACCCTCTCGAAGAAGTTTTTCCAACCATTAATCCAGAAGCCGTAGCCGCTGGTTCCCTCGGTCAAGTTCATCGTGCTACCCTCAAAAATGGTCAAAATGTAGCATTAAAAATTCAACGACCAGGCATTAGTCGTATCGTTGAACAAGATATCACTCTGATTAAAGGATTAGCTGAATTAGCTTCTTTAGGAGACTTTGGTCAAGACTATGATTTAATTACCCTGGCCGATGAATTTACCAAAGCACTGCAAGATGAATTAGACTTTACCAAAGAAGCTCATTTTACCCATCAAATGCAACAAAATCTTGCCACCAGTCGGTGGTTTGATCCCAAACAGTTAGTGATTCCTGCGGTGTATTGGGAATATACGACAGAAAAGCTATTGGTGTTAGAATGGTTAGAGGGCAAACCTTTACTCTCTGCAGATTTAACTCAATTTGTTACTCCCACACTGTCAGTGGAACAAAAGCGAACAGAAGTCACAACGCTGCTGTTCCGGGCTTTTTTCCAACAAATTTATATTCATGGCTTTTTTCATGCTGACCCCCATCCCGGTAATATTTTCTTACTGGTAGATGGGAGAGTGGCTTTATTGGATTGTGGGATGATTGGGCGACTCGATCCGAGAACGCAACAAATTTTAACCGAAATGTTGTTGGCGATCGTGGATATTGATGCTCAACGCTGTGCCCAACTTACTTTAGATTTAGCAGAATCGAGTCAATCTGTCAATCTTAGTGCCTTAGAAAATGACTATACTCGAATGCTCCGAAAATACTATAATGTGAACCTCAGCGAGATTAATTTTAGTGAGGTTTTTTATGAAATTCTGGAAGTAGCGCGGAAGAATAAAATTCGCTTACCAGGCAATATGGGACTTTACGCAAAAGCGTTGGCAAATTTAGAAGGGGTAGCCAGGGGCTTTAATCCCCAAGTCAATCTACTTGACCAAATTAAACCCCTGATTACGGATATTTTTCAGCGCCAATTTTTTGGAGATAAGCCCATTCAGACCTTACTCCGTTCTGCGCTTGATCTCAAAAGTTTATCGTTGCAGTCACCGCGATTAGTAGAGTTATTTCTGGATCGCTTAACTTCAGAAACTCTGAATTGGAATATTCAAGTCAAAGATCTGGAGCGTCTGCGGCGCAGTATTGATGATTCAGCCAATCGATTGTCTTTTAGTATTGTGGTTGGCTCTTTGATTATGGGAGCAGCGATTATTTCCACGAATGCTCAAAGTCCCCAGCTTTCTTTGCTCAGTGTCGTATTATTTGGTACAGCAAGTTTCCTGGGCTTATGGTTAGTGGTGAGTATTTTGCGATCGGGCAGATTGCGCTCTTAACAGTGAACTCACAATTATTTTTGCAAACTTTCATCCCAAATCCCGACATAAATGCGACCATCACTTTCTCGTTCAATGACTCCCCTCACCTGACGGTGAGAAAAATCATAACGGGCTGAGTGACCTTGGCGCACTTGCTCAAACTGCTCGATAATCTCTAGAGGGGCATTACTCCCTAGCATTCCATTGAGAATTACCTGACTTAATAATCGATCCATAGTGGGATCAAAAGAGGCTTCGGTTTGCTGAACTTCTCTGGTTTGGGGATCGATGAGATATCCCAATTTAATTTTGCCTAAATCATACAGGATGGCTTCAGTTCCCCAAAGACCAGGAGAAATTTGATCGGGTTCTCCTAATTGATCGCGCAGTTGTTGCTCTGAGGTGCCGGGTGGAAATCCTCTGGCGACAGGAAGGTTTTGCGGTATGGGTTTGGGGATTTCTGGTGAGGAAGGGGAGGGT